>JBIIRQ010000039.1:0-6394 GCA_044341445.1 Candidatus Planktophila sp. | reverse complement strand
TGTGGCTGAAGTTCAAAGTCAGATTGTCGCGGAAAATACCTTTCGGTCCTTGCAACCTGAGGTAGTTCTCTTCGATCTTCTCTTTGCAGATTCGCATGTAATTGAAATGATTATTGGGTTTAGAAAGACAAATCCAGAAGTCGGAATTGTGGTCATGACCGCCTGCGTCGATTTAAGATTACTCGGAATATCCGCCATATCAATTCCACGAGGAGTCCAGATTGTTCTCAAAAGATCGATCGCCGATCTAGCAATCCTTAATTTGGCGATTACACAATCTCTAGAAACTTCTTCCATAACAGCTACCGCCAAATGGGTTAATGGCCATGGTTCATCCTATGAAAATGCCTTTGCCTCTGTGATTCATAACTTTACCGACATTCAAGTGGCTACTTTGCGCCTGCTTGCTCAAGGGCTCAGCAATTCTGAGATCGCTAAGGTGCGATTTGTTAGTGAAAAGTCTGTGGAGCAGATCGTTGCGCGAATAGCTCAACACCTCGATGTTTTGCCTGATCGAGCAAAGAATCTTCGAGTTGTTATCACTGGTGAATACTTCAAATGCATCGGTGCTCCTCGCCACCTCTAGCAGCGCATCACTTGCTAGAGTTGGGCTATGGCTACGTCACTTTCGCTGGCAGATCTACGCTCTCGTTGGAATGAAGTCTTAGATCTTGTGGAAAAAAGTGACCGCATTACATGGATGGCTTTCTTTGATGCGCGACTAGCATCCCTGGAAGAATCAGTCCTCACTTTGGATTACTCAGATAGCGCTAAATTCGGCGGCGCACATGGATATAGCAGTACGCGGATAAAGCAAGAGGAGCTGTTAATTTTAGCGATCAAGCAGGTGTTTAACGTTGACCTAGAGATCCGACAGATTCCATGAAAAAATCCCTTATTGCACTTTCGCTGACCCTCGTCGCCGGCCTCTTATATGCAACACCAACCTATGCCGCTGGTTCAACCTTGACGATGTCGCTCAATCAAACACCAGGTCGCTCTGAACCCATCGTTACTCTCTTTGGCCAGATCAAACCCGCGAGAGCAAAGATTCCCGTCACTGTGCAGGTTTTCCTTAATGGAAAATGGCAAGACACCCGTTTTACAACCAAGAGTGCAAAGGTGGGAACGTGGCGGGTAGTTGCGGTTGTAACGGCACTTGAAGCGAAGATGAAGTATCGGGCAAAGGCAACAATTTCTGGAAGGACTCTCTATTCAACTGCGCGCGAAGTTGTCATTAAACCGACGCCAGAGATGATTGATGGTTCGCCGATAGTTGTTCACTCCAACGGTCCAGGTGGTCGCATTCATGGCTCAGATGTCAGCAGATGGCAGCACCCTAATGATGCGCCTATTGATTTTGTTAAGAAATATAAAGCTGGGCTTCGTTTTGTCATGATCAAGGCATCAGATTCGCGAGATGACTCAGATGCGCTTGCACTTAAATATGTAATTATGGATCGCTCAGCAGCGCAAGCTGCTGGGATCTTTACCGGTTTTTATCACTATGCGTATATGCCAGATTCAAAAGATCCCGCAACGATAAAGGCTGATGCTGCCGCCCAGGCACAGAAAGTCCTCTGGCGCTTAGCTGCCCTCGGTGGGTATAACGAAATGGATCTTCCATACGCACTTGATCTCGAAAATAACTGCGTTCAATACGATAACTCGGGCTGCGTGAAGTATGCGAGTAAGCAAACGGTAACGTTGTGGGCAAAAACTTTTCTAGCAATCGTTAAGGAAAAAACTGGACGTACCCCGATCCTTTATTCTTACCCTGCATTTTTAGAAAATGCGATGGTCCGAGATGAAGAGCTCGCACAATATCCATTGTGGTTAGCTCAGTACGGTATTGATCCAGCTGATCCGATCGCACAACCGGGACTTAAGCCTGGTGGCTGTTATGTGCACTCGTGGACTTCCATTAACTGCTCTTCTCAGTGGATTATCTGGCAATACACTTCGTGTGGAATCGCACCTAAGTACGGGGTTCCTGGAAATAGACTCGACCTCAATGTTTTCCGTGGAACCCAGGATGACTTCCTCGCACTAGCAACAGGAACCTGGACTCCTACACCTGCTGACTTCATGCCTAAGAACGAGACATCAACGATTTCAGTTACTTCGGTAAGAGCGAGCACTACAGATAAGGATGCGATCGTTAAGGTCGAAGTCTTTAGACCAACCGGCCTGCCTGTCGTCACAGGAACCGTTCGCTTCTACCCAAATGCAACTATTCGTCCAGAGAATTTGCTTGAGCAGAAAGTTGTTCGCTCAACAAGCGGTGCATGGACGCTCACCATTAAGGGTCTACCAGAAGGAACATGGCCAGGTCACATCGGCTTTATCGATGCTACTGGAACTCATGCAAAGATCCGCACACCAATTGAGTTTGTGATTACACAAGGGCCAACCCCATCGCCTTCACCATCGCCAACCAAGAAGCCGGTGAAGCCTAAGCCAGCCACTGATGGTTGCGCTAAGCAAATCAAGAATTAATTGAAAAAATAGGCTCATAGACGGTCAGCTTCCGCGTCAATTGATTTTTTTCGCACCGCAATCGCTACAGTAGTGCCATTATGAGTCAGGTGATAAAACTCGATGGCGGAGTTCTACGCAGCGATCTACCGATGGCAGATGGTCGAACAATTCGTTACTACGACAGCGTTGCGCGCCCACGAACAGCAGCCGATACTCGTCCCGTCGAGGAGCAACCAGGTATTGGCGAACTCCGACTTGATCCACTTCTCAATGAATGGGTTGTGATGGCCGCCCACCGTCAAGGTCGACTCTTTTTGCCTCCGAAAGAACTTTGTCCGCTCTGTCCAACTCGGAGCGATCTCTCAAGTGAAATTCCAGATAGCAGTTATGAAGTTGTTGTCTTTGATAATCGATCACCGTCACTTCGCGCACCTGATGGCGATTGGGCGCTGCCAGATATTCTCGGCACAGATACTGATCCTGGAACCGCAGCAGGTAAATGTGAGGTTGTCTGCTTTACAGATAATCATGGTGGTTCATTTGCAGATCTTTCGCCGCGCCAGGTGCGTACTCTGATGGAGGCCTGGCGTGATCGAGTACGTGAGCTTTCTACCCATTCCTACATTCGACATATCGCACCATTTGAAAACCGGGGCGAAGAAGTGGGTGTCACGCTCTTTCATCCACACGGTCAAATCTATGCATATTCATATATACCTCCACGTGTAGAGAAAATGCTCAATATTGCCAAGGCTCATCATGAAGAGACGGGACGGATTCTCTTTGATGATGTGCTTGCACGTGAGCTACGCGAAGGAGATCGCATCATTGCTCGCAACGATCATTGGGTGGCATTTGTCCCATACGCAGCGCGATATCCATTTGAAATTCATGTGGCACCACTATCCCCCGTCGCGGATTTAGCTAGCCTCACAGCAGAGCAAGCAGATGCTTTTCCAGCAATTTCAATTGAAGTGATGCGCCGTCTTGATGGGGTGTTCGGAATTTCAATGGCATACATCGCAACATGGCATCAAGCCCCCGTGCGTGAAGGGCGCGATTTCCTTCGTCTGCATTGGCAGATTACTAGCGTTCGTCGCGCACCTGGCAAATTAAAGTACTTAGCTGGAAGTGAATCAGCCATGGGTGCCTTCATTATGGATCTCAAGCCTGAACAATCTGCCGGACAACTTCGCGACGTACAGTTATAAATGTCTGATTGGCTGGCACCTGATGTAATCGCATCTGCCCCTGGGCGGGTGAATCTAATTGGTGAACATATCGACTTTAGCCAGGGTTTTGTCCTGCCTTTTGCGATCGCAGATCGAACATTTGCGCGAATCAGAAAACGTGACGATCAGATAATCCGCATTCGTTCAGCTCAGCGCAGCAACGACATCATCACCACCTCAATCGATCAATTAGCTCCTGGCAGCGATGGTGATTGGGAGCGATATGTCTTAGGTGTCATCTGGGCACTTGGCATTCAAAGTGGTGTAGATATTGAGATTGACGGTCACGTTCCTTTGGGGGCAGGTCTATCATCATCGGCAGCACTTGAATGCGCAGTCGCCTTTGCACTCAATGATTTATTTGCATGTGGGTATTCCTTGAAAGAGCTTGCGTTATTGGCACAAAAGGCTGAAAACAAATATGTCGGCGTACCTTGCGGGATTATGGATCAATCTGTATCCCTCATGGCTAAGTCAGGATCGGCGCTCTTACTCGATTGTCGTGATCTAGAAACTCGCCTGATTCCCTTTGATCTGGCTGCATCGGGATTGCAATTACTCATTATCGATACTCAAGTCCAACATGCACTCGTGGATGGCGGTTATGCCCAGCGCAGACAATCGTGCGAAAGCGCTGTTACAAAATTAGCAATCGTTTCACTTCGAGATTTGAGTTATAGCGAACTGGAAGAAGCAAAAAATCTTCTCTCTGAAGAAGAGTATAAACGAGCACGCCATTCGGTGACAGAGATTGCCCGTGTACTTAAAGCAGTCGATGCCCTCGCTGATAAAGACTTTATAGCGCTAGGTCAACTCATTAACGAATCACATCACTCACTTCGCGATGATTATGAAGTATCTTGCCCAGAACTTAACTGCGCCGTGGAGACTGCCATCTCACTTGGCGCAGTCGGTGCACGTATGGTGGGCGGTGGATTTGGCGGAAGCGCGATTGCCTTAGCTAAAACCAACGAGATTGCCTCAATTCAAAGTGCAATCAAAGAAGCATTCGCGAGATCGGGATTTGATGTACCCCGCTTTTTCACATCTCTTCCAAGCGACGGCGCGCGAATAGAACCGCTTACCTAAATCTCACCGCGATCAAGACCCTCTAACACTTCAGCCGCTCTCTCTTTCAATTGCGGTAAATCTGAGAGTCGATTAATACCGAAGAGCTGTTGGCTCATCCGATGATTTTTTGTAAAGTCTTCGCGATGTCGATCAAGAAAATCCCAATATAAAGTCGTAAATGGGCAGGCGGTATCACCCACACGTAATTTAGGATTGTAGGTACAACCCTTGCAGTAAGTACTCATACGAGAGATATATGCACCTCCTGCGGCATAGGGTTTTGTCATCATCGCCCCACCATCTGCATGCAATCCCATGCCAATCACATTGGGAACCATCACCCATTCAGAGGCATCAACGAAATTCTCACGCATCCAATCAAGAAATTCCTGAGGATTACTTCCTGTAATCAGTGCCAAATTACTCAAGACCATCAACCGTGGAATGTGGTGAACCCAGGCGCGTTCTTTAATATCGCTCACAATTGATTTCACGCAATTCATCGCTGTCTTATCTGGGTCACTAAAAAGAGGGAGCAGCGGACGCTGAGCACCTAATTGATTGTTCTTTCGATAATCTTCACCGAGAAACCAATACATACCATTGACATACTCACGCCATCCGATGACTTGGCGGATAAAACCTTCACATGAGGCGATGGGAATCTTTCCGGAATCAAAAGCTTTCACTGCAGCTTCAACAACTTCAGAGGGATGGAGTAATCCGTTGTTTATATATGGGCTTAAGAGCGAGTGATGTAGAGCCCAGTTATCTGATGGCATCGCATCTTCATATGGGCCGAATTCAGCAAAGTGATTCTCTATAAAGTTCGTAAGCGCAGCCAGCGCTCCAGCCCTTGTGGTCGCCCACGTGTTGGGGGCATCAATTCCTAATTGCTTAGCAACGCATTTATCGATCTCATCTGGCGAAAACTCGAGATAGGGCGGCCACTCATAATTTTTCGGCGGTGGCAGGCGATTCTCTTTATCAAAATTCCAGGCACCTCCGACTGGAGAGTTGCCCTCAACAAGTACTCCAAGACGTATTCGCTGACCACGATAAAAGTTCTCCATGAGAAAACTCTTCTGAGATGAAGCCCAACTAGAAAAGAGTGAGCGCGGGGTGAGAAAGAAATCATTGTCGATAAAGGTCACACCGTATGCCAATAAATTTGTACTCTGCTTAAACGATGATGGTTCAGCAGTGACAATTGGAAGATCACCATACTTGGCACGCGCTTGATCCAAGCCAACGATAGTTGTGGCACTCATGAGATATTCAACGGTGAAACCTTCAGATCTCAGAGTTTCAGCAAAGTGTCGAGCACTCGATATTAAGAAGTGAAGTCGCAGCGGGTGCCAGGGGCGCCCAGTGGTCATACGCTTACTTTCTACCAAAACAATTACATCATTACTTTTCTTCGCCTCTTTGAGGACACCAAAGTCACGATGAAGGTGATCAAAGGCAATATAGAGAATGCGCTTCACAATAAGCGCAGACTTATTGAGTTACAGCTTCAATGGAAATAACAGTGACGCCACCCATAGATGAGAGCACTGTGACAAGATCGGTGGGATCTGTGCCGGGAACAGCGACCAAAAATTCGTCAT
>JBIIRQ010000038.1:0-6428 GCA_044341445.1 Candidatus Planktophila sp. | reverse complement strand
CAAAGAACAACCCAGTCCTTATTGGTGAACCGGGCGTTGGAAAGACTGCAGTTGTTGAAGGGCTAGCCCAAGCAATTGCAAAAAATGATGTTCCTGAAACAATTAAAGATAAGCAGCTTTACTCACTTGATTTAGGCGCACTCGTTGCCGGCTCTCGCTATCGCGGTGACTTCGAAGAACGCTTGAAGAAGGTACTTAAAGAGATCAAAACACGTGGTGACATCATTCTCTTTATCGATGAAATTCACACCCTTGTTGGCGCCGGCGCTGCAGAAGGTGCTATCGATGCTGCCAGCATCTTGAAGCCGATGCTTGCTCGCGGTGAGTTACAGACAATTGGTGCTACAACTCTTGATGAGTATCGCAAGCATGTCGAGAAGGATGCTGCGCTAGAGCGTCGCTTCCAACCAATTCAGGTCAAAGAGCCATCTGTTGCTCACACCATTGAAATTCTTAAAGGTCTTCGTGATCGCTATGAAACTCACCACCGCGTCTCCATTACAGATGGTGCGTTAGCAGCAGCTGCCAATATGGCAGACCGTTATGTTTCAGATCGCTTCTTGCCAGATAAGGCGATCGATCTTATTGATGAAGCAGGATCACGCCTTCGCATTAAGCGCATGACAGCACCTGCCGAACTTCGCGAGTTCGATGAGAAGATCGCCGCGGCTCGTAAGGCGAAAGAATCTGCAATCGATGGACAAGATTTTGAAGGTGCCGCATCACTTCGCGATAAAGAGAAATCACTTATCGAAGAGCGCAGCGCTGCTGAAAAGAATTGGAAAGCAACGGATCTCGATAAGGTAACTGAGGTAGATGAAGAACTCATCGCTCAGGTTCTTTCGGCATCAACTGGTATTCCAGTATTTAAGTTAACTGAGGAAGAGACTGCGCGTCTACTCCGTATGGAAGATGAGCTTCACCGTCGTGTGATTGGACAAGATCAAGCGATCAAGGCTCTCTCACAAGCTATTCGCCGTACTCGTGCCGGACTTAAAGATCCAAAGCGCCCTGGTGGCTCATTTATCTTTGCTGGCCCATCTGGAGTCGGAAAGACAGAGCTTTCTCGCACCCTTGCATCATTCCTCTTTGGTGATGAGAGCGCGTTGATTCAACTTGATATGTCTGAATACTCAGAGCGTCACACCGCATCCCGTCTCTTCGGTGCACCTCCAGGGTATGTCGGCTACGACGAAGGCGGGCAGCTCACCGAAAAGGTACGTCGTCGCCCATTCTCAGTCGTTCTCTTTGATGAGGTCGAAAAGGCACACCCAGATATCTTTAACTCACTTCTTCAGGTCTTAGAAGATGGTCGCCTGACTGATTCACAAGGTCGCACAGTTGATTTTAAAAATACTGTCATCATCATGACAACAAACCTCGGAACGCGCGATATCTCAAAG
The DNA here is from genome assembly GCA_044341445.1 of Candidatus Planktophila sp. Taxonomy (GTDB): domain Bacteria; phylum Actinomycetota; class Actinomycetes; order Nanopelagicales; family Nanopelagicaceae; genus Planktophila. The sequence continues at coordinate 5,025 of JBIIRQ010000038.1, read as the reverse complement.
GGTGCCGGATTAGGTTTTGCTAACTCTGATGACGATCTCACCAATTATGAGCGGATGAAGGCTAAGGTCAGCGATGAACTGAAGGCACACTTCCGCCCAGAATTCCTTAACCGTATCGATGATGTCATTGTCTTCCACCAGCTCACCAAAGAGCAGATCATCTCAATCGTTGATCTCATGGTTACAAATCTTGATGAGCGACTTAAGGTTAAAGATATGGGAATCGAACTTACACAAGGAGCCAAGGATCTCTTGGCTGCACGTGGATACGATCCGATGCTTGGTGCGCGTCCGCTGCGTCGCACAATTCAGCGCGAAATCGAAGATCCGCTATCTGAGCGAATCCTCTTTAGCGAACTCAAGGCAGGCGAGATTATTGTTGTTGATGTTGATGGAGACGGACCAGATGCAACATTTACATTCACTGGTGCGCCAAAGACAACGTTGCCTGACTCACCAGAAGATCTTGCTGAAGCACCTACTGCTTAATAGTTAAGGAAGTTTCTTCCCAGGGTTAAGAATTCCCTTGGGATCAAAGGCTTTCTTAATGGCTCTCTGTAACTCAATAACGGCTGGAGAGAGTTCTGCGGCGGCAAAACCCTGCTTGATTGAGCCGATTCCGTGCTCTCCGGATGCGGTTCCACCGAGTGATTGTGCGATCTCAACTATCTCGCCGAAGGCTGCAATTGCCCGCTCTTGTGCTTTGAGGTCGCCGTGATCGTGAACGATTGTGGGGTGCATATTTCCATCACCGGCATGGCCGAAGATTCCAATAGTGAGGTCATACTTTGCGGAGAGCGCTTCAACTCGTTCTACTAGCTCAGCGATCTTTGAAATAGGAACTGCCACATCATCAAGGAGCGTTGCCCCAAGGCGTTCTAGCGCTGGATATGCGAGTTTACGAACGCGGATGAATTCAACGGCATCGGCGGCATCAGTTGATGCTGCGCCATCAATCATCTCAAAACTTTCACAGAGCTTAAGTACTTCATCTGCGCGATCTTGATCTTCATCTAATTGCATTAAGAGAACAGATCCTGCAATCTCAAATCCCAGTGGATGCCACGACTCAACTGCCTTAAGAGTTGTCTGATCAATAATTTCTAACATTGATGGCTTAAATTTCAAAAGAGCTGCTGCTGCAGCTGCTGCGCTCTTGATATGTGGAAAGGTTGCAATAATTGTTGCTGGCGTCTCAGGGCGAACAGCTAAACTAACAACAATTTCGGTAATGATTCCTAACGTTCCTTCAGAGCCAATCATTAAGCGAGTCAGATCTAAAGTGGTAACAGCTTTCTTTGTCGCGCTACCCAAGTGAATAATCTGACCATCTGCCATCACAACGGTGAGTGCGCGAACGTGGGCTGATGTAACACCGTATTTAACGCAACACATTCCACCAGCGTTAGTTGCGGCATTTCCACCAATAGTCGACCAATCGCGGCTGGCAGGATCGGGAAGATAAGCCAGTCCCTTCAGTTCTGCCGCCTTATCTAAATCAAGATTGACAACCCCTGCTTGAACGCGGGCAATCATATTTGTCTCATCAATGTCGATGATCGAGTTCATTTTTTCAAGTGAGATAACAAGGGAGGAAGATGTTGCATTTGCACCACCAGAAAGTCCACTACCGGCACCGCGTGCAACCACTGGGATGTTATGAGTATTGGCATATGCCACCGCCCGCGAAACTTCTTCCGTTGATTTTGCCAAGAGAACAAGGGCTGCCGGTTGATGAGCAGCAAAGGGTGCCTGATCTTTTGAATATGTCGCGGTGATCTCAGGATCACTAATAAGTGAGGCGTTATCGCCGAGAGCTGCTCTGAGTCCGCTGAGGTGATCCATTGCAGAATTTTACCCTTACTTCAGCGTTGGGGGAGCGAGAATCGTTGCCCTGGAATTGATACAACTAAGCCATCTTCTAACAGGGTAAGAAGCGCTTTTTCTACCTGCGAGGGAACATCCCAGAGCAAGGTGATCTCCTTCTTACTAAGCGCAGAGTTTTCACGTAACGCTTGAACAATCACACCTCGGCATTGTCGATCGGTTCCATGCCACGTTTGAGTGCGCTTTGGTTGATCTGATAACGGAAAATCAAGGTTCCGCCACTTACATTGATCAGCCAGTGGACATACACCACACTTTGGTTTCTTAGCGGTGCAGATAACTGCGCCAAGCTCCATTGTTGCAGCCGCCCAGATCTCTGCACTTTTCTCTGGGATTAACTTCTCTCGTTCAACACGTTCTGACTTTGTCGGTGCAGCTTTAGGGGTTTCGACACCATCGATCACGCGAGAAAAGAGTCGCCTGATATTGATATCGAGAACAAGTGATCGACCGCCAAAGGCAAATGCAATTAAGGCCGCACTTGTATATTCACCAACGCCTGGAAGTTTTCGTAACTCAATCTCTGATGATGGAACCACACCATTATGTTGGGTAGTAATAACTTTGGCACATTCATGTAAGCGCAGTGCACGTCGGGGATAGCCAAGCCGCCCCCACGCTGTGATTACTTCGGCAGGTGTTGCTTGGGCAAGAGATGCCGCCGTTGGCCAACGCTTCATCCATTGGATATAGATCGGTAGAACGCGTGCAACGGGAGTCTGCTGCAACATAATCTCGCTCACGAGAACGCCCCAAGGATCTGAGTCGCGCCACGGAAGATCGCGTTTATTCTCTTTATACCAAGTTAATACTGGTTGATGAAGAGATTTCATTCGCCAGAGATCGCAACCCTCTTTAGGCCTTGATCAAGTCGAGAGATCTCGATGATCTCCATGCCATCAATTTTTACATCGCTTCCTGATGGAACAAGCGCTTTCTTAAATCCAAGTCGATATGCCTCAGCTAATCTGCGTGATACGCCGCTTACTTTACGAATCTCACCGGCCAGCCCGACTTCACCGATAGCAACCAGATCAGGAGGGAGCGCTAGACCCTTAGCAGCAGATGCAACGGCGAGAGCAAGCGCTAAATCTGCGGCTGGCTCTGACATTTTCATACCGCCAACAGTTGCTGCATATACATCTCGACCGCCGACTCGTACGCCTGCTCGTAATTCAAGAACAGCTAATGTCATTGAGGTGCGGGCTGAATCAAGACCGCTGGTTACGCGGCGCGCATTTCCGAAATCACTTTCACGGCTTGCGCTGACTAGTGCTTGGATTTCAGCAAGCAAGGGACGGCGGCCTTCTAGTGTGACCGTAACGCATGTTCCAGGAACAGGTTCGCTATGGCGTGAGGTGAAGAGTCCTGTGGGGTCAATTACTGATTCGATACCGGTATCACTTAAATCAAAGCAACCTACTTCATCACTTGCCCCAAAGCGATTCTTGATTGCCCTGATAAGCCTGAGTCGTGAATGGCGCTCTCCTTCAAATTGCAGAACCACATCGACGATATGTTCCAGAAGTCGCGGTCCTGCAATCGATCCATCTTTAGTGACATGTCCAACCAGTAGTAAAGTGATGTCGCGATCTTTACAGATACGAATAAGTGCGCCTGCAACTTCACGCACTTGTGTCACACCACCCGGTGCACCATCTGCGGCAGAGCTTCCAATTGTTTGCACGCTATCGATTATGACGAGTGCGGGTTTGACTGCATCAATGTGAGCAATGACTGCTCCAAGATCTGTCTCGGATGCTAGAAAGAGTTGTGGATCTACAGCGTTGATACGTTCTGCGCGAAGGCGAACCTGTGATGCTGATTCTTCACCGCTAATGTAGAGAGCGCTCATTCCCTTAGCTGCAGTCTGGGCTGCAACAGAGAGGAGAAGAGTTGATTTTCCAACGCCAGGTTCACCGGCTAATAAAATTGCTGCGCCTGGAACAAGACCGCCACCTAATACGCGATCGAGTTCACTTACTCCGGTTTCGCGAGCACGTGCTGAACTCAGGTCGACATCGCCGATAGGCGTAGCTGCATGTGAGACGGTTCCGGCAACGAGTGAAAGTTTCTTTGGGGCAGCAACCTCTTCAACACATCCCCACGCCTGACATTCACCGCACCGGCCTACCCATTTCTGGGATGTCCAGCCGCATTCACTGCAGCGGAATGGATCTTTCTCGACCTTTGCCATGAGGCGAGCCTAAGGCAAAGGTATGACTAGCGCCTTACTTGCCGGCCTGAAGTGTTGCTGGGTGCTGAATAACAAAGAGCGGAAGGCTACGCGCTTGCGCATCTTTAATTCCAGCCATGCGTGCATCACAGTGACCGGCCAAAATTTCATAGGCCTCATCACCCATTAAGGCTTTGAGTTCGGCGCGGTTAGAAATATAGACAGGCTCGCGTCCGATATGCGCTTCGGTATTGCTTGTGCAGTACCAATCAAAATCATCGCCGCCATCGCCCCAACCAAGGCGCTCATACTCGCCAATGACAGTGACTGAGTATTCGCGCTCGCCAACTTCGCGCTCTTCAAAGCTGCGACGAAGTGGGAGTTGCCAGCAGACATCTGGTTTAGTTTCTACAAAATGTTTATTCTCTTTTTCGGCGAGGTGATGGAGTACGCAACCGAATGAACCAGTAAATCCTGGCGCTTCGTAACCTTTTCGGTTAAGAAAAATACAGGCATCGTTTACTGTGCGCGTCTTGCGCTCTTTATCTTCATCTAAATCTGTGATGCGAAGGAGGCCACCAGGCTTTTTCGGGCGAGCTTCTTCGTAAAATTGCCACATCTGAGGAGTGAGATATGTAGCAGCAGCTTGTACGCGCTTCTCATCATCTTCATCTGAGTACATCGCACCTTCGGTGCAACAGCCATCGTTTGGGCGGTCTTTAAAGACACCCTGACAGCCATCGCCATAGATGCAGGTCCAATTGGATGTGAGCCAGGTGAGGTCACATTTGAAGATTCCTAATTCGTCGTTGGGATCAGCGAATTCGACCCAGTCGCGGGCAAAACCTGGTTTAACTTCGGACATAGGTGCAGAGCCTACGCGTACTCTTTCGCTATGGCTAATCAGCAGAAGGTTGCAATTATTGGGGCTGGGGTGATGGGAGAGGCGTTAATTGCCGCCC
>JBIIRQ010000037.1:0-6434 GCA_044341445.1 Candidatus Planktophila sp. | reverse complement strand
TTCACTTCGTGTGCTGTGGCATCAATGACCAAATCACCGATAGTAAGTAACCCTTTTTGATCAGCATTTGTTCGACGCAACCGTGTGCGTATTCGGGCAATTAACTCAGTAGGGTGCTTAAAAGGTTTCACCATGTAATCATCGGCTCCAGCTTCAAGCCCAGCAACAATATCTTGCGTATCGCCTTTCGCGCTCAGCATGACGATTGGAACCATCGACTCGGCACGAATCAATCTACACACTTCAACTCCATCTAACCCTGGCAACATCACATCGAGAAGTACGAGGTCGGGTGGATTGTTTCGAAAAACATCCATGACTTCGTCTCCACGACTGACGAGATCTACGTCGATGCCGGCACCTGTTAAAACGATGCCGAGCATCTCCGCAAGATCCTGGTCGTCATCGACGACCATGACTAAGGTCATTAGCTACCGTGCTCCCAAGAGTTCAAGTACATATCTTGCGCAGGAGTAAGTACATCAATACGACCGCCCATGCTGATGAGCTTGAGTGACGCAACTTCTTTATCGATGTATTCCGGAACCATGTGAACGCCAGCCTTAAGGTTCTTTGCCTCCTTAACGAGGTATTCAGCGGTAAGGGCTTGATCAGAGAATGACATATCCATCACTGAAGCAGGATGTCCTTCTGCAGCGCCGAGGTTTACGAGGCGACCCTCTGCAAGAAGAAGGAGGCGACGCCCATCAGCAAGAACATATTCATCAGTCTGATGACGCATCTTTGAATTCTTTTTCTTTGAATTCTGCTCTAGCCACGCGACATCGATTTCAATATCAAAGTGACCTGAGTTAGCCATTATTGCCCCATCCTTCATAACTGCAAAGTGCTCGTCACGAAGAACGTCACGGTTACCCGTAACTGTAATAAAGACATCACCGATTTTTGCCGCATCCAACATTGGCATAACACGGAAGCCTTGCATCATGGCATCGAGTGCCTTAGTTGGATCAATTTCGGTGATGACCACATCTGCGCCCATTCCTTTGGCACGCTCTGCTACACCTTTTCCGCAATATCCAAATCCTGCAACAACAACTACTCGTCCTGCGAGCAAGAAGTTTGTCGCACGGAAGACAGCATCAAGTGTTGATTGTCCTGTTCCATAACGATTATCAAACATATGCTTAGTATCTGTGTCGTTAACGGCGATCATTGGGAATGTCAGCGCGCCATCTTTAGCCATCTGATTGAGGCGGATAACTCCAGTTGTGGTCTCTTCGCATCCTCCGGCAATTGTTGGAAGAAGCTCACGACGTGTGGTGTGTAATGTGTTAACAAGATCGCATCCATCATCAAAAACCTGATGTGGTTCGATATCTAGAGCTGCGTTGATGTGTGAGTAATAACCATCGCGATCGACAGCGTTACGAGCAAAGACTGAGATGCCATACTCGTGCACAAGCGCTGCAGCAGTGTCATCCTGAGTTGAAAGCGGATTTGATGCACAGAGTGCAATCTCTGCACCGCCTGCCTTGAGAACGCGCATCAAGTTAGCTGTTTCGGTAGTGACATGCATACATGCTGAAATACGAACTCCAGCAAATGGCTGTGATTTTTCAAAACGCTCTCTGATTTGAGCTAGGACTGGCATGTTGCGCTCGGCCCATTCAATACGTTTGCGACCTTCTGCTGCTAGCGAAGCATCTGCGATGTCATGCTTGGGTGTTGTTTCTGTAGTTGTCATAACTATTCTCCTCTACACGGTAGGTGATTAAGTGCTTACCTAAGGCGTAGGGCTCTACTTGCTAGGTTGCTGTAAGCCAAGATTACTGGCAAAGGTGGCTACTTGCCACCTATGAGAGCTAGTGCCTGCAGGCGAATGTCATTCATGAGGGTTTGTGTGGTCGCTTCAACGTTGAGCCGTAGTAGAGGTTCAGTGTTTGATGCTCTTACGTTAAACCACCAATCAGCGCTTTCAACGGTGAGGCCGTCAAGGTGGTCAATAGAGACTCCACTCTTTGGGGCAAAGTGAGATTCGATCGCTGACATAACAGTGACGGAATCATCAACAATAGAGTTAATCTCACCGCTAGATACATAGCGGTTGTAACTCTGCAGTAGCTCACTTAACTTCTGCTGCGACTGAGAAAGTGCCGCCAAGGCATGCAGAGCGGCCAGCATTCCAGAATCTGCCCGCCAAAAATCTTTAAAGTAGAAATGACCTGAGTGCTCTCCCCCAAATACTGCACCCGTCTCTGCCATAAGTTTTTTAATGTAGGAGTGGCCTACACGAGACCTCACAGCTGTTCCGCCGTTTTCTTCAATAACCTCTTTCACGCTGCGCGAGGAGATGAGGTTATAGATAATACTTGCACCAGGATTCTTTGCTAGTTCACGATCTGCAATCAGGGCGGTAAGAGCGGAAGGATTAACTAGGTCGCCTTTTTCATCTACCAAGAAGCAGCGATCTGCATCTCCATCGAAGGCTAAACCTAAATCTGCTTTATTTTTCTTTACCGCCAGAGAGAGATCTTTCAAATTCTTAGGATCAATTGGGTTGGCCTCGTGATTGGGAAAAGTTCCATCAAGTTCAAAGTACATCTCGACAAGTTCTACATTGAGTTCCTTAAAGACTGCTGGAGCGGTGAAGCCAGCCATTCCATTTCCTGCATCAATGACAACTTTTAACGGTCGCATATCTGTGAGATCGACAAGGGTGAAGAGATGCTCTACGTAGGCACTAAGTAAGTTCTGCTCTTTTTCAACACCAATCGCTCCGATCCCAAGGGGTGAGCCCTCATTAAGAAATTTCTCAATTATCAAAAGGCCTGACTCACGCCCAATAGGCCGTGCTCCGCTAAGGCAGAGTTTAATTCCATTGTATTCAGCTGGATTATGGCTTGCGGTAAACATCGCTCCTGGCATATTCAATTTCCCAGAAGCAAAATAGAGCATATCGGTGGAAGCAAGTCCGATTCGAATGACATCTAAACCTTGTGAAGTGATGCCGGCAGAAAAGGCTGTTGCAAAAATTGAAGATGAAGGACGCATATCTTCGCCAATAATGACTGTCCCTGGCTCACGTTCTCCTTTGAGAAATCGCGCAAGCGCTACGCCCGTAGCAAAACAAAAGTCAGAGGTAATTTCCTCATCAACAACCCCGCGGATATCGTAGGCCTTAAAGATTGACATACGTGTATGTACTAATTCGGAACAGCGCGCAGATGGCCCCGACGGGCGCCGATTTGTGCAGAGTGATGAATGCGTTCGGTGAGATCCGTGTTGCTTGCCGGAAGGGAAGCAGCTGCTTCACGAACAGCATCGGCTATCGCCATGAGGTCATCCTCCGTCGGTCCTGATCCAGATTGAGAAATCTCTTCTTTTATTACGCTCCAGCCATTAGGCACCGTTAATTTACGGGCATGAAATTCGCAGAGGTCATAGGCATGTGGCTCAGCGAAAGTGGCAAGGGTTCCAAGAACAGCTGTTGATTCTGAGTATATGTATGTCAGCGTCATGGTCGCCATTGCGCGGCAGGTGGCGCGCGAGCATCCTCTACCTGATCTACTCAATGATGACATAGGAAAAGATTAGTGGACGTGAGTAGGACTAAGGATTTAAGACACGAATATTTGGGCTAGGAAGTAGAACTCGCGTCAATTGACTTCCAGGAATCAATGGGAAGAAGCCATAGCCACTTTGAGTGGCAATGAGAGCCCCGCCATAGGTTTTAGCTGACACTTTATTGAAAATAACTGTTCTTGCATTATTGGGGACCCTAAATGTTGCTATTGCATCGCCCTTAATCTCATAAGTTTTCTCTTTTTTATTTGTAAAGCGAACTGTTACTGAAATAGCGATGTTATCCCCGGTAAAGGATAAGAGGGGTGCTATCCCACTCACTGCTAGGGAGTATTCGCTCATCGGATCAGTTGCTGTACTCCAGACAAAATCGGATTTTCCGAGAGAGAAAGTTGAAGAGTAAACAGAAGCAACGATTGGTACATCAGAAGATATCCTGAGGGCAAAGGTGCCAGGAGATAATTTGGGGTTCAGATCCAACTCAGCGACGACTCCTGCCTTAATTGTTCGCTCATCGAAACCAAATGGAATGAAAGAGCCCTCACGTGAAATCAATTCAACTGAAATTTGAGCGGGGAGATCACCGGGGGCCAGAAGTCGCAGCCTGTGACCAAGCGCCTTTCCTGATCGGGCAATCTGAGGAATTGCGGGAATAACAATTACGTTACTTGGATTGGTAGTTGCATTAACAACATCTCCCCCAAGTGCGCGAAGTCCGCGACCTCGCTCATCAATCATAAATGCATTGACGCGACCCGAACGAGGGCTGACGTGAATCGCAAGACTTTTAGAACCTGGATCAAGAGAGGGCAGCGTTTGGACTATCGAGGAATTTGCCTTAAGAGTAATAACGCGTGGTGGGCGGACCCCCGCTTCACTCCACACGCCAATATCTACAATCGCATCGCTCAAGCCGCTATTGATAAGCAATAGCTTTCCCTTACTGCTTACATCTGCGTTACCACCAACGAACCATTGTGAAATTGACGGTGCAGAGCAGATTGTTGCACCAGCCCAGACACCTCTCTTGATTTGCCATACTGGTGATGTCATATTTTTTGTATCTAAAATTGTTGGACTGCTTCCCTGCTGAAGCCTCAATGTGCGCGCGGGTTTAATAACATTAGAGTTTTTTCCTAATACTCGAAAACCAGTCTGGGTCGAAGGAAGAGAGACAGCGCTAGTTTCACCAGAGGGAGTTGCTGGACAGACAACAGGAGGGTAGCTCTCGGAGAAATCCTTTCTATTGACCGTACCTTGGGTGAGGTTGCTCAGGATCAGGGTCATGGCCGCAATTGATGCAATTACTAATGGACGCCTCATCTTCATGAGAGCTCTCGATCTGAAATTTCGCTTTTACGACGACCGCTTGGTGCTGCAAAAATCAACGCTGTAAGAAGAATGATGAAGTGAAGTGAGATCCAACCTCTTCGTACCGAACCATCGTAAATAAGAAGTACTGGGCCAGCTGCCTCTACCGAGAATTGGGGAAGCGAGAGTTCACTTTGGATTCGAGTGAGTCGTTTTCCATCTTGAACCAAATACCAGCTCCGGCTATAACTTTGTGTAAGAGTAACGACACCGGGAGTTGGAACCATAAATTCATCTGGAACCGATGTCGGTTGTAGTTGAACTGACTTTCCGCTTGCATCAGTTAAGACTAGATTTCCGGTCGCCCCCGCAACTTTCCAGACTATTCCAGCATCAGTTGATGATGCTCGAATAAATCCACCTAGACCATCAATGGTCTGTACCAGCGTTCCTTGAGAAGGAGCCTTCAAAAATACATATGTAATTCCAAAACTTCCCAAAACTTTACTACTAGAAATTCCACTTCCGTCAGCAAGTCCTGTGACAGCAAGTTCAATTTCGGGGACTTCGCGCGGAACGACATCGGCTTCACCGAGAGAAATATCCACACCTCGTGCAATGTAATAATTTAATGAAGGTACCGAGTCAATTACTCGTTCTCGAATGACAAGCGTTTTTGATTGACTTTCGATTGCAAGAAATGGTGGCAGAACTTCCCCTTGGGCAGATTGGAGCGGCGCTTGTGGTGCTTGAGTGACAATCCATGTCGATGCTCCGATTCCGTAAGCCAACGATGCGATGACAAGACTAGAGGCAGCCAAGTGACGATAATTTAAGTGGCTACTGATTAATTTTTCTCTGAGGCTATCTAGAATTACAACAGCGGCATATATTGAGGCAAGAGTTGCAAGTGCAATAAAAACTCCTGCGTAAAGGGCGCTAGAAGTACCTGTGCCTTTGCCTGCTAAAGAAAATGTTGAAAAGAGCGTCCCAAAAGCAATGAGTGATCCGCCAATCACAGCAATCTGGCGTGCTCGATTGACTGAGAAAAGTGCAACGAGTAGTACGAGAGTTACTGGGCTGATTAGCCACCACGGCAGTGACCCTGCGCCACCTGGATTCGCGAAAAAGGCGAGATTTGGGCCGCCCCCAGAGCCGAGTAATCCGATATCAAGGAGCAACATGCGAGGAGAACTCAAAAGCTCGAAGCTCCATGGCATAGTCAGAAGGATTGGGGCAAAGAGAAGGGATGCGCGTCGGGCCAGCCTGGCATTTAATAACTTTTGATCATGATCAACTCGAAAAGAATCAAAATCTTTTGCAGTTGCAGCCACACTCAACCCGAGAAGAGCAAGAAAAAAGGCGGGAGAGGAGGCGAAAATGAAGGCAAGTGCTAGGGAGAGAGTCGAGATTGCACGTACCGAAAAGGTTTCAATAGTGCGCCATTGAAATGCTCGCTCGACGAGAAAAGGCGTAGTTACCATGAGAACAATGAGGCCGATTCTTCCTGAATTCACCGCTGAAATGGCAACGGGTGAGATGGAGTAAAGAAGTGCTGCTATCGCAGTGAGGAAACG
>JBIIRQ010000072.1:0-4743 GCA_044341445.1 Candidatus Planktophila sp. | reverse complement strand
GCAGGGATTTTATGCTTCCCTTTTACTCGAGCAGAAGATTGAGGGTGTGCTTGTCTCGCCTATTGAACAGTGGGACAAGTATTTGTATAAGTTCGCTGCACGAGGAATTCCAGTTGTGCTTCACGGACCAAAACAGAGCAATTTAGATATGTGTTCAATCTCTGGAAACCATTTCCACGGTGGCGAACTTGGTGTTCAACATCTCTATGACTTGGGTCATCGCAGCATTGTGTGGGTTACCTTAGAAGATAGGTTCCCGCAGATTATTGAACGTGAGGCTGGCGTTGTCGCCGCAGCCGAAAGGTTAGGAATTACACTAAAAATGATCTGCGTTTCGAAAATTAATGCTGCACAAGGTGAAGCAGCGGTAGAGCGCATTCTCAAATTAGATAGTGAACCTACTGCGATCTTCTGTGCCAACGATTACACAGCAGTCGGGGTTATTTGCGGGCTGAGTGCCCGCGGAATTAAAACCCCAGAAGAGATGTCAGTTCTTGGATACGACGGTATTTCTTCACTCTCAAATGCAATTTTACCGCTATCAACAATTTCGCAGCCGGTAGAACAGCTAGGTCGTGATTTTGCAAAAATTCTGATTGAAGAAATTGAGTCTTCTGCAACTCATGAGCATAAGAATTTACTCTTTGAACCAGAGTTAATTGCGCGAGCTACAACGTCACAGCCACGATTGTATGCCGTATGAGCACTGGCACACGTTCACCGATCACCTCTATCAGTCAAATTGCACCACTTCGAATAATCCCGGTTTTGACAATTACTGATATCAAGCATGTGGATGCAATAGCGAATGCAGTTGTAGAGTGTGGAATTCAAAATGTTGAAGTCACACTTCGTACCGATGTGAGCCTTGCTGCTATTGAGGCATTTGCTAAACATCCAAATCTGGTTGTCGGTGTTGGATCTGTAAAAAATAGCGGTGACTTATCAAGGGCGGTTGATGCCGGTGCAACCTTCGCAGTCTCACCGGGCTACTTGAAGGAGATTGGCGAGACGGCGAAGAAGTTAAATGTCTTCTACTTGCCCGGAGTTGCCACCTCAACGGAGATAATGTCAGCGTTATCGGATGGTTTTAATCTATTGAAATTCTTTCCGGCCGAACAATTAGGTGGAGTTCAGATGCTCAAGGCAATTGCCCCAGTCTTTCCATCCGTTCAATTTATTCCAACAGGTGGAATTAATGGTGAAAACATAGATACATATCTTGCTCACCCATCGGTAGTTGCTGTCGGCGGTAGCTGGATGCTCGGTAAAACCCTTGACCTCAACGATAGAGCCGCGGTCAATCTTGCAGTATCGACAGCGCTAAAGAAGATTTCTTCACCCAAATAAGAGATTGGATTTTTCATGAAAATTAAGCCTAAAAGTGAAGCGTTATTTGATGAAGTCTCTATGGGTGAGGTCATGTTGCGGTTGGATCCAGGTGACCTCAGGATCCGCACAGCTCGAAATTTTTCAGTCTGGGAGGGTGGGGGCGAGTACAACGTAGCTCGAGGCTTGTCCAAATGTTTTGGATTGAAAACATCAGTGATCACCGCATTGGCTGATAATCAGGTAGGTCACTTGATCAATGATTTAATTTTGATGGGCGGAGTTGATACTTCAAATATTCATTGGGCTAAGGGCGACAGTATTGGTCGCTCAGTTCGTAATGGTCTGAATTTCACAGAGCGTGGATTCGGAGTACGTGGAGCGGTAGGAGTCTCTGATCGCGGGAACACTGCGACATCGCAGATGGCGAGTTCACATTTTGATTGGGAAGAAATTTTCGGTAAGCAAGGCGCTCGGTGGTTGCATACGGGTGGAATCTTTGCTGGTTTGTCATCTACAACTCCAGAACTCATGGAAGCTGCGATGTCAGCGGCTCGAAAGCATGGAACGATTGTTTCCTATGACCTTAATTTTCGACCAAGTTTGTGGGATGGTTTAGGTGGAAGAGCTACTGCACAGAAAGTAAATAAAAAATTAGCATCGCTAGTTGATGTGATGATTGGAAACGAAGAGGATTTCACTGAGTCGTTGGGATTTGAGGTAAAAGGCTTAGATGAAAATTACTCGAATTTATCGACAGGTCCTTTCAAGGAGATGGTTGAGAAAGTAGCTGCTGCGTATCCAAATCTACAAATCATTGCAACAACTCTTCGAAAAGTGCATTCAGCATCAGATAATGATTGGGGCGCAATTGCCTGGTCACGTACAGATGGCTTCTTTGAAATACCAGCACTTCCGAACTTGGAAATTTTTGATCGCGTTGGTGGTGGCGACAGCTTTGCCTCAGGCTTAATCTTCGGATTACTTGAAGGCCGTAGCCTTCTCGATAGTTTAAAGCTGGGACAGGCACACGGCGCAATCGCAATGACTACGCCAGGGGATACATCGATGGCCACTAAGAGCGAGGTAGAGAAACTTGCTGCAGGCGGCTCGGCTCGCGTAATCCGCTAGCAGATACACTGCACCATGGTAATTAAGTCGAAGAGGAACTTTCCTAACCTTCCATACTTTTACTCGCTCATTGATTGGAAGTTGCCAACGCTCAGTCGCAGAAAGAGTGCGACCCTGAAGGCTCAAACAATTGACGACCTTGCTCGCGCGGCAAAGAAACGTGTACCCAAGGTCGTTTTTGATTATGTTGAGGGTTCAGCGCTAGATGAAATCGGATACTCGCGCTCTCAGCGTGCTATTCGATCTGTTCAGTTCAACACCAGAATTTTGCGGGATGTTTCACATGTAGATCCATCTGAGATCATCTTTGGTAAGAAAGTTGATCTGCCAATAGTTTTTGGACCAACTGGCTATACCCGTCTCATGCATCATGTTGGAGAACCAGCAGTTGCATCTGCTGCCTCTCACAATAACCTTATTTATTCGCTCTCAACGATGGGAACTGTTTCACCACTAGAACTAGCCGAAGCGGTGCCAGATTGCCGTCGCTGGTTTCAGTTATATGTGATGAAAAATCGTGAAGATAGCACTGCGATCATAAAACAGGCTCGCGACTCTGGTTTTGAAGCCCTTATTCTGACGGTCGATACTCCAGTAGGAGGAATACGACTTCGTGATCTTCGTAATGGATTAACAGTCCCACCTCGCATTCGTATTTCAACCGTTTTTGCAATCGCTCGTAAACCAATCTGGTGGCTCAATCTCTTCACAACCAAGAAGTTAGAGTTTGCCGCTTTTCGCGGTTGGACCAAGTCTCTCCTTGAGTTGGCAGGAACGATTTACTCTCCTGCAATCTCTTTCGACGATATCAATTGGCTGCAGAGCGCTTGGGACGGCCCAATCATTGTCAAAGGGGTCCAAAGCGTTGCAGATGCAAAGATGCTCGCCGATATGGGAGTGCAAGGGATTGTTCTTTCCAGCCATGGCAGTCGACAATTAGATCGTGGCGTTCCACCGATTGAAATACTTCCAGATGTGGTTAAAGCTGTAGGTCAGAAGATGGATGTATTCATTGATGGTTCTTTTATGTCGGGTCAAGATGTGTACGCTGCCATTGCCCTCGGTGCCAAGGCTGTCTTTATAGGTCGGGCCTATCTCTATGGCGTGATGGCAGATGGCGAACGTGGCGTTGAGAAGGTAATTGAACTGATGCGCAGAGACTTCATCAACACTATGGCTCTGACTGGAAATCGAAATCTCGATGAAGTTCGTCAAACTGGCGCAATCTTGGGGACCAGATAAAAAGGAGTCATGATGAGTGATACACCTGAGTTATTCCTCAAAGGCGAAGCGATGGTTGGTGAAGGCCCAATCGTTGATGGCGATTCTTTATTGTGGATTGATATCCCGGCTGGCCAAGTCAACAAGACTAACCTCACGAGCCGAAAGACAGAGAGCGAGCTGTTAGGCACAGTTGTAGGAGCGATCGCACCACTTGAATCTTCAGACGGTTACGCAGTGGCTTGCAAAACTGGTTTTGCAACCTGGGAAGATGGAGCACTTCATCAACACAACGCATTTCTTTCAGATCCTGATTTCAGAATGAATGATGCAAAATGTGACTCACGCGGAAGATTTTGGGGCGGTAGTTGCCAATCTGGCTTCGTTCCGGGTCTAGGAAAGCTGCATCGCTGGGACGGCGGGAGCACAAATAAAGTGATGGTCGAAAATCTGACTCTTCCTAATGGATTGGGTTGGAATACGGAAAATACTCTGATGTATTTAGCTGACAGTATGTTGAAGAAGGTATTTGTCAGCGATTTTGATTTAGCTGATGATTTTGTCCCACAATTCCGAGAACTCATCTCTATCGATGTCGGCGTACCCGATGGGTTGGCAGTTGATGTTGAAGGCTGCATCTGGCTAGCGGTGTGGGGTGGAAACAAGGTCATCCGCATTTCTCCGCAGGGAACAATTATTTCTGAGTATCTCTTTCCGGTATCCCAACCATCAAGTTGTGCCTTTGGTTCGGATGGCTCTCTCTATATAACTAGCGCACGGGCTGCGATATCAGAATCTGATTTATTGGATCAACCGTTAGCAGGCTCGATTTTTCGATTGGCGACCAGTACCTTAGGGGTACCAGTATCAAAGTTTAGGCGGGGATAATGAAATATGTAACGCTGAAGAGTTCAGATCTTGAATTAGTTCTTGATCCGCATCACGGAGCAGATATTCTCTCGATCAAAACAGTACCGACCGGTGAAGAAGTTCTCTATACAACGCCATGGTCAGATCGCGCAGAGGCAGTACTTGCCAATGAGCAGACAACACTTTCATATG
>JBIIRQ010000035.1:0-6585 GCA_044341445.1 Candidatus Planktophila sp. | reverse complement strand
TTCTTGGCATGTGCGATCTTGGTCGTGAATAACATTCGCGATCGCGCGTTAGATTCTGAGGTCGGTAAGAAAACTTTGGCTGTGCGACTTGGGGATCAAAGGTCTCGCCTTCTTTATAGCGTGCTGATCGTCAGCCCCTTTCTTTTAACCGCTGGCTTTGGTACTCCTTGGACGATGCTGACCTTGCTTACGCTTCCACGCGTGATTTCAATCCTGCGCACCCTATGGACAGGGGCCCTCGGGCGCTCACTCATCCCGATCCTTGCAAAAACTGGCGAACTGCAGATTCTCTTCTGTTTAGCCCTATCTCTCGCACTGATTCTGCAACGGCTAGTATAAGTTCATGGTTAAAGGCCTTATCTTCCTTACGATTGCACTAGCTGCATTTCAGCTTTATGCATTTGTTGATTGTGCAATGCGCGATGATTCTCTGATTAAGCGACTGCCCAAATGGGGATGGCTTCTTATTATTTTCTTTCTCCAAGCAATTGGAGCGATCGCATACTTTGTCGCTGGAAGAAAACCTAAAGGCGGCGGTGGAAAGAAGCAGGGTCCACAGCGCCGAATTCTTCCGCCAGATGATGATCCAGATTTCTTGCGCAAACTCTAAATTTTAAAGACCCGAGTACGTGTGCTTTCCAGTTCCCCACACATTTACGTAGACATAGTTAAATAAAAATGTCGATCCCGCAAAGAGACAGAGCCACGCTGCACGGCGCCCCTTCCATCCGATGGTTACACGAGCGTGCAAATATGCAGCATAGGCAACCCAGGTAATGAAAGCCCACGTCTCTTTTGGATCCCATCCCCAATAACGTCCCCACGCACTTTCGGCCCAAATCGCGCCTGCAATAACGGAGAAGGTCCAGAGCGGAAAGACAAATGCAACAAGGCGATATGAAAGTTGATCAAGAACTTCTAGCGCAGGAAGTCGAGTTGCCCATGCAGGTCGTCCCGCACCTCTCTCGCGCGAATCTAAGTACAGGTATGCACCTGCAATCACATTAGATAATAAAAATACTCCACCAGAAATAATCGCAGCAACAACGTGAATAATCAGCCACGTTGATTTAAGGGCAGGGACAAGTGGTGCGCTATCACGATAGAGCAGAGTTATTGCAGTGCCTAGCGTCAGTAGCGCTGCAAGAGAAATGAATAGACCAAGCCATCTCAAGTCATGTTTTCTTAGCGCAATTAGATACGCACCAGTAAATGCCAGTGCGCCAGTTATTGAGAACTCATACATGTTGCCCCACGGGACATGGCCGTTTGCTAAACCACGTGCAATAACTCCAAGAAGAAGTAGGAGGAAAGCCAAAATCATCAATGATGTACCGATGCGAGCAGCTTTCTCAGCCTTGGTGTAATCCATCTTCTGCAGATCAGTACTACCGGCAGGTACTTTCACCGCCCAAGCAGTTTCGAATGCATGGACTAAAAATGAGAGAGCGAAGACACCCATCGCGCTATAAACAAAATTATTTGAGAGATAAGCCCATGTTGTCTGCGTCATTTCTCTCCCTTTACAAATCGTACAAAGTTTTCTAATTGCAGATCGAGCGCAGCTGAATTGTTCTTAGCTAAACCTGCGATCTCAACCTGACCATCTGTGCGAATACGAATCCAGATTCGTCTACGGAAACCGAAGAGTGAAGCAAGCAATCCTGCTAGCGCAAGAATACCGCCGATAAGCGAATAGCTCTTCCCGGGATCACGCACAACGGCAAGGTTGATCCATGGTTCTACTTTTTCAAAGGTGATACTTCCTCCAGTGAAATTAAATCGCTCACCAGGTGCCAATGAATCTAGGGCGATACGTGTCATCTCTGTTGTATCAATTGTATAAATCGATTGAGGCACACCAGTATCGAGACCTAGATCACCTTCCCAAATCGAGAAGAGCAATCGTGGCTTGAGCAGTTCTGGGTAGACCGAAACTGCACCAGCTTGGGGATCTCGTTGATATGTGGGCACAAAAGAAGAAACAAATCCTATTTGTGGGGATGCCTCAGGAACCTTAATCGAACCAATAGATCGTAAGTTGGAATCTTGTGGCAAGAACGTTACTGGACCTTGAAAGTTAACATTTCCTACTTCATCGCGGACTGTGACAACCGGTGCATATCCATTTGCCTGTAAATACACGCGAGAAGAGCCAAAGGTGAGTGGGCTATTTACCTTGATCACTCTTTCCTCGAGATTTCCTTCCTCATCTTCAGTGGTGACGAATGCAGAGTAATCCAAAGGGGTATTTGTTATGGGGTCGTACTTGGCGACAAACTCATTAAGTCGAATCGAGAAAGTATTGAGTGACTTTTCATTGGTAAGTTTTCCATAGGTCAGTGAGTCATAACTTGTTGCAAGATTAATAAATCTCTCACCAGTGACGATAATCGCATCGCCCCTCATGCCAAAGAGAGAGCCGATGCTTACTCCAACCAAAATGAGAATAAGTGAGAGATGGAAGAGTAAGTTTCCGGATTCGCGGAAATAACCTTTCTCGGCAGAAATTGATCCCGCTTGCTCTCTGATTCGGAAATGATTCTTCTTAAAGAATTCATGCGCCCGTGCGAGCTCGTCACCATCGCCTTTAACGATGGTGTAACCCTGTAATTTCTCTAGATTCTTCGGTGTTACTGGTGGCTTTGCGCGAACAAGTTTGAGATGTTCAATTGTCCGAGGTAGAACGCACCCAATGAGCGAGATAAAGAGCAAGATATAAATCGCACTAAACCATGGAGCAGAGAAGACATCAAAGCCACTTAATCGATCGATCCACTTGGCCAGCGTTGGATCGGTGGCAAAGTACTCTCGTACCGCCATCGGATTCTGGTTACGTTGCGGTAAGAGCGATCCTGGTATCGAGGCGATCGCTAAGAGCATGAGCAAGATCAGCGCTGTCCGCATACTTGTCAGTTGGCGCCACGCAAAGCGGGCTAGGCCCAATGCTCCGATTTCCGGAAGGTCGACTTCTCTATCGTTCTTCATTAAATCACCGGAGTAAATTCACTAATTGATGAACGGAGATCAATCATCAGGGAATTCCAGATTCCAGTTACCTGTAACAGTCCAATGAGGATTAAGAGAACTCCACCAAAGATTGAAATAATTCGACCATGACGTGTCAAAAACTTACGAAGTTTCTCTGATTTATCGAAGAAGAGCCCCGTTGCGATAAACGGAAGACCTAAGCCAATACAGTAACCGAGAGAGAGGATTGCGCCGCGGAACGCGCTCGACTCGGTGAAGGCTAACGTTTGAACAGTGGCGAGAGCTGGGCCGATACATGGAGTCCAACCAATACCAAAGAGAAAGCCCAGTACTGGTGCGCCAATAAGTCCACCGGTTGTTGAAATACGAGGACGTAAGGTTGGCATCATTGGAAATGCGCCTGCAAAAATCAGACCAAGAATTATTGTGAATACGCCGAGGATTCGAGTGATGATCTCCTCGTTCGCAGAGATTTGTGCGCCTGCGCTCCCGAAGAGAAGTCCGTAAGAAATAAAGAGAGCTGAAAAACCAAAGACAAAGAGGACTGAACCTAGAAAGACTCTTCCTCTCGCTTGTGAGTATCCAGCTGCAAATGAGAGATATCCGGGTACGAGGGGCAATACACAGGGCGAAGCAAACGAGACTAGGCCTGCAAGTATTGCAAGTGGTATCGCAAAGAGGAGAAAACCATCAAAGAGATTATTGACAAAGAACTCAACCATCAGCCTTTGACCTTTTCAATCAATGCACTTAGAGAACCGATGGTGACGATGCCCGATACTCGAGCAGCCACAAATCCTTTACTATCAATAACAATTGTTGAGGGTATGGCATTTGCAGGAAGTGAACCTTTGAAACCTACAAGTAAGGCATCATCAATTAACGTTGGGTAGCTAATATTCTTACTTCGCACAAAGGCTTCAGCATTGACCAGATTATCTCGGGTAAGAATTCCCACAAAAGCTACATCAGGATACTTCTCAGAAACGGCAACGAGCGCGGGAGCTTCTGCTCTACACGGTGAACACCAGGAAGCCCAGACATTGACCACGGCTACGGTTCCTGGTGGAAGTGTGTAATTAACGCCAGTAAGAGTCATCCCACTTAAGGCTGGTGCTTTTAAGCGAGAGCCTTCCTTGATAAATGTTTGTGCACCGCTACCAACAACAAAACTCTCTTCAGCAATCGAACTACCACCACCTGAGCAGCCAGAGAAAAAGAAGAGACCACCAATTAGTAAGAGTGCTGGAGTTTTTCTATACATTATTTCTTCTCAGGCAGGAGGTGTGCAGCCGGCTCACTGTAGGAAGTACCTTCTATTTCACCGTTGTCATTAAAGTGAATACTTGTTACTGATGCCAAAGTGCATTCACGTTTACGCGGATCATGAAGTAGGCGTCGACCTTCGACGGCACTTCGCAAAATCCAAATCGGTAACTGGTGTGAAACACAGATTGCATCTTTCGTGCCTGCTGCTTTCTGTGCTGCAAAAATCGCAGCTAGCATGCGATTGATCTGCTCAACGTAGGGTTCTCCCCATGATGGCTTCCATGGATTCCACAAATGCTTCCACGCAGATGGGTGGCGCAGAACGCCATCACCGATTCCAAAAGGTTTTCCCTCAAAAATATTTGCAGCTTCAATCAAACGCTCATCGGTTGTAATGGAGAGTTTGGTTGCAGCAGCGATTGGTGCGGCAGTTTCTTGTGCCCGTTGAAGAGGCGATACGTGTAGTGCGCCGACATCAATTGTTGTAGACCACTTACCTAATACCGCTGCCATCTCTTGACCACGATCTGAAAGCCTCCAACCAGGTTGGCGACCATAGAGAATTTTCTCTGGGTTATGGACCTCTCCATGGCGGATCACGTGGACGCTATTGCTCATGGACCTAACTATAAAGGTGTCTGGCTATAAAGGCGTTTGTGATCTACTTCGCTATGGTTAGGCCATGGCAGTCGAAGCGAAGAGGGCTGCGTTCTTTGATGTAGATAACACTCTGATCCGTGGTTCTACTATCTACTTCCTGGGTCGCGGGATGTACCAACGTGGGTATTTCACAAAGTCTGATATCTCGCGCTTTGTTTTAGCTAATTTACGTTTTAGATTGACCGGAACCGAAAAGCGGGAAGAGATCGAAAAGTTTCAAAATGCCGCAACAAGTTTTATCGGTGGACATAATGTCCAAGATATCCAAAATCTTGCTCAAGAAATCTATGACGAATATGTATCTCCCGCACTCTGGTCGGGCACAATTGAAATTGCACAGGAACATTTATCTGATGGCGTGGAAGTGTGGCTCGTCACAGCTGCACCTGAAGATATGGCAACTCTCATTGCAAAACGTCTGGGTTTTACTGGAGCGCTCGGTAGCAAAGCTGCAATCGCAGATGGCGTGTATACCGGTGAGATGAATGGACCACTTCTCCATGGTCGTGAGAAAGCAATCGCAGTAAAAAAGATTGCAGGTGAGCGTGGTTTCGATCTCTCGCAGTGCTTTGCTTATTCAGATAGCTATAACGACCTTCCGCTTCTTGAAACCGTGGGACAACCTTCAACAATTAACCCAGATGCAAAGTTACGTATTTGGGCTACCCGAGAGCGTTGGCCGATTCATGACTTTCGTCGGGCTCGCAAAATCAACCGCTTTCTTGGGCCAGCTATTTCCCGCCTTGCATCAATCGGAGCCTTGATTGGGCCTAGAGGTCATCGCCGCTAACTCTTGATGTAACAGATTTACCCTTTCTGCATTAATGTAGGCAGGTTATGGAAATTCGTTCATTCGCCGATTACCTGCGTGGGCTAGATGATGCTGCCCTTTTACGCCTCTTTACACATCGTGCGGATTTAATTTCCCCAGTACCGCCAGATATGGCCAGCCTTGCTGTACGCGCATCATCTGCCCCGTCTCTTGCTCGTGCCATTGATGCGTTGAATGCGTGGCAGTTTCAAGTTCTCGAAGCGTGCGCTGTCGCCAGTGAACCCTTTACAGAAAAGATCGTTGCCGCCCTTACCGATAAGCCTGCAATTTTTGCTATACCGGGCTTAATCGAACGTGGGCTGATTTATCCGGCTGATGATGGATTAAGAATGCCTACAACTCTCCGCGAATTACTCGGAAATGAAGTTGCCCAACTTGGTCCTCATTCAATGGCAAAACTCAACCTTAAGAAATTAAGTGAAGCCCCGCCAAGTGCGAAGAAAATTCTTGAAGCGATGGCGTGGGGTCCTCCGCGTGGCACCGTTACAGATATCAAAAAACCTGGGGCAGGAGTTCAATGGTGCCTGGAAGAGGGTTTTCTCATTCCCTATAGCCAAACAATAGTTGTCATGCCTCGTGAAGTTGCTATTGCACTACGTGGTGGAAAAGTTCATAAGGAACAACGGGTTAATTCGCCAGAAGCGTCATACACGTTTACCGCCAAAGATAGAAAAAATATTAATAGTGCAGCGATCGCTAACGTCACAACCTTCCTGCGTTGGGTGGAAGAAGTTCTTAATTTTTGGGCCCAAGATCCTCCGACAGCTCTGCGCTCAGGGGGTCTCGGAGTCCGCGATCTCAAAGCGCTAGCGCTACACATTGGCGTTGATGAA
>JBIIRQ010000052.1:0-5925 GCA_044341445.1 Candidatus Planktophila sp. | reverse complement strand
GGAATGGTGCCATGTACCCATGCTCATTGAGGGCAGCGATGGTCTCCTTGCGAAGAGGTAAATCTGCAAAAGTCAGAGACACTTATACTGCGCCAAAACCGACGCGACGTTCGGCAGGTTGGCCAATTTCGACATAGCCAATCCGAGCCGCTGGAACGATGATTTCGTGGCCACGGATATCTGTCAGGGTGAGTAACGAGTTATCGGAAAGCGCCTTAGCGACAGCTGCTTTGATTTCTGCTGGGCTAGATTCGCATTCAAAGGACAGTTCACTTGATATATCTGCAATAGCAATTCTCACGAGAGCTGCTTTTGCGCCCTCTGATTTCTTTGTACTCATGTGCTTATCCTAGGCGTAAGCCGTGTGAACTGCTATTCGGTGCGGGGGAAGCCCGAAATTCCACGCCACATCAAGTTTTCAACGAGATCGACTGCTTGCTGGCGAGTTAATTTGCTGTCACGTTCTAACCAGTGGCGAGCAGTAACTTGTGCATAGCCAATAAGTCCAACGCCAAGAAGCATTGAAACCTCTTTGGGTAGACCAGTGTCATTTGAAATGACGCCACTTACCGCCGCAGCGCAGTCATAGGTCATACGATTGAGTCGCTCGCTCACCTGTGGTTCAACGCTCATATCACTTTCAAAGAGAAGTCTAAATGCCTCACCTTCATTTTCGATAAATGAGAAATAGGCAACGACAGTTGCACGCACCCGCTGTGCGTTATCGGGAGTCGATGAGATTGCTTTCTGAATTTCAAAGACTAAAGAGTCGATGTGAAGATCAAGAACTGCAAGATAGAGATCTAACTTTGAAGGAAAATGTTGATAGAGAACTGGCTTACTCACCCCGGCACGATCTGCAATTTCATCCATGGCGGCAGAGTGATATCCAGCGACGGTAAAGACCTCGAGGGCTGCGGCGAGAAGTATTGCTCTGCGTTCATCACGGGGCAGACGCGCCTTGTCAGCGCCTAGTACTTTGTCTGGAGTGCTCATTTGGCTAATCGTAGAGCCAAAGTGGCATGCTTTCCTAGTCTGAGGCAGAATAACCAATTGTGAAGACTCCTCCATTGGTTACTCCAGGCCCTGCTCTTACCGTAGATGAAGTGCGCAGATACAGCCGCCACCTCATCATCCCTGATGTTGCAATGGCAGGCCAACAGCGATTGATGAATGCAAAGGTCCTCTGCGTTGGTGCCGGAGGACTTGGTTCGCCTGCACTTATGTATCTGGCAGCAGCCGGTGTGGGCACTATTGGAATCGTTGAATTCGATACAGTCGATGAATCAAATCTTCAAAGGCAGATTATTCACGGCCAATCAGATATTGGAAAAAGTAAAGCTGACTCAGCTAAAGAGAAGATCTTAGAGATCAATCCTTACGTCAATGTGATTACTCATGAAGTGCGACTCGATGTTGATAATGTGATGGATATCTTCTCGCAATACGACATTATTGTTGATGGCACAGATAACTTTGCAACGAGATATCTGGTTAATGATGCGTGCGTGCTGTTGAAGAAGCCATATGTATGGGGATCTATCTATCGATTTGATGGTCAAGCCAGTGTTTTCTGGGCCGAATATGGACCGTGTTATCGCTGCCTCTATCCAGAACCTCCACCACCAGGCATGGTTCCATCGTGCGCTGAAGGTGGCGTGCTCGGAGTGCTCTGTGCAACTATCGGCTCTATTCAAACGACTGAGGCGATTAAAGTTCTTACAGGAGTTGGCGAACCACTTATTGGCGAGTTGATGATCTATGACGCGCTAGAGATGGAATTTAAAAAGGTAAAGATTCGCAAAGATCCGAATTGCCCAATCTGTAGCGCTAACGCTACCCAGAAAGAGCTACTCCCTGACTATGAAGCATTCTGTGGAGTGCTATCCAATCAGGCACAGGAAGCGGTGACAGATTCAACGATCACAGTGACAGAGCTGAAAGAGAAGATCGATCGCAGCGATGATTTCTATCTGATTGATGTTCGTGAGCCAAGTGAATTTGAGATTGTAAGAATCCCAGGATCGCACCTCATTCCAAAGCAAGGCTTTATTGATGGGACAGCCTTAGCCGCCCTTCCACAGAATAAGCCAATCATTCTTCACTGCAAGAGCGGTGTCCGTTCGGCAGAGTGCCTTGCGATTATCAAGGGAGCAGGATTTAAAGATGCTTCACACGTCTATGGCGGAGTGATCGCATGGGCAAAACAGATCGATACATCTCTACCGGTTTATTAATGCTCGATCGTTATGACGGTGCGCGGGTACTTTTAGTTCATGCTCATCCTGATGATGAGACCATTAACAATGGTGCAACTATGGCTCTATACGCTGCCCTGGGTGCAGAAGTAACACTTGTTACCTGCACTCGCGGTGAAGAAGGAGAAGTTCTTGTTCCAGAACTTTCGCATTTGGCATCGAGTGAACAAGATCTACTTGGTGCTCATCGCGAGGGTGAGTTAGCTGCAGCGATGAAAGCACTTGGGGTCTCTGATTTTCGTTTCCTTGGAGATTCATCAGCTCGCTACCGAGATAGCGGAATGATGGGAACACCTCAGAATGATCGTCCTGATGTTTTCTGGCAGGCAGATGTGAAGCAGGCTAGTGGCTATTTAGTCGAGATTATCGATGAGATTAAGCCTCACGTTCTTATTACCTATGATGAAATCGGTGGATATGGACATCCCGATCATATTCAGGCACATCGAATTGCGATGGAAGCAGCAGAGAATGCAACATGGACGATCCCAAAAATCTATTGGAATACGACGCCAAAATCTGTGATTGCAGATGGTATTGAAAAAATGAAAGCGCTCGGCTCAGATTTTTTTGGTGCTGATAATGCAGACGATCTTCCCTTTGCCAAAGATGATGAATTTGTAACTACCATCATCGATGGAAATGATTATGTACAAGCCAAGATGGATGCCATGGCTGCACATTTAACTCAGATCGCCCTCGACGGTCCCTTCTTTGCGCTCTCCAATAACATCGGTCTCCAGGTGTGGGGTAATGAGTACTACACACTTGTGAAGGGAGATCGATCTGGACCATTTGATGAAATGGGGCGAGAAACTGATCTCTTTGCTGGAATAAGTATCAAGTGAAGTATTTTCTTAGCTTTATTATCGGAGCAATCACTGCAGTCGGTGGAGTCTTTCTCCATCTTTCATACCCACCTGCAGGACTCATCCTTGGATTAGCTGGAACGGCTGCGACATTCTGGTCGGTTGGAAAATACTATGGAAAGAGACGTTATCGATTAGCAACTCTTGCTGGCTGGCTTATTGTTATTAATGATGCAACAACTTTTGGTGACGGTGGCGAACTATTGGTGCAAGGAGATAGAATTGGACTTACATTTCTTGCCAGCGGATTGGCGGTTGTAATCGTCTCGATCTTCTTGCCAGCGCGAGATTAACTCCAACTCTGTCCATCGGGGCCATCGTGTATGGCAAGACCATCGGCCTCCAATAATCCACGCAACCGATCACTTTCAGCGAAATCTTTTCGTAATCGTGCCTCTTGCCGAGACTGAAGAAGTACTTCCTGTTCGCTGGTGAGTACTTTCTCTTCAGGGAGGCGAGTTAAATCAAGCCCTAAGACTTGATCAGCAAATAAGAAGAGTGCGCGCTTTCTCGACGGGTTAATCTGAGGATCTTTTTCAATAGTGCGAAGACGCTGTAATGCTTTTGGAGTATCTAGATCATTTAATAGTGCACTTTCTATCTCTGAGTCAGATTCAACGGTAGAGCTAGCACCACCACTGGCGACGACGCCTCGCCACCTCTTAATTGTTAAATGAGCGGCTTTCAAGGAGGCCCAGGTGAGATCCATCTGTGAGCGATAGCGATTTTCAAGAAATGCAAGACGAGCAGAGAGTGGATCAAGATCTCGATCAATAATGTCTTGTACGAGAACGACATTGCCAGCACTCTTTGACATTTTGCGCCCCTCAAAGAGTAAGTGCTCACCATGAATCCAGTGAGTAACAGTTTCCTGCCCCGTTAGCGCATTTGATTGGGCGCGTTCGTTTTCATGATGAGGAAAGCGAAGATCGATTCCGCCCACATGTACATCAACGCCCTGCCCAAGATGAGCAAGTGACATAGCGCTACATTCAATATGCCAGCCTGGAAAACCAAGACCCCAAGGAGTGTGCCACACCATCTGCGTGCGATCGTGGGCTATCTTCCAGAGCGCCCAATCAGCATGAAATCTTTTTGCCCCATCCTCAGTAGCCTCAAATCGATATCCCGGTTTGAGTGCATCAAGGCGGTTCCCACTGATTGCGCCATAGGTCGGAAAAGATTGGGCATCGAAATAAACATTTCCATCGGTTCCAATATAGGCAAATCCGTTCTCAATGAGTTTTTCTATAGCCGAGATCATCAGATCTATACTCTCGCTCGCTCGCGGGTATAAATCGGCAGGCAATACATTTAATCGAGCTAAATCTTTATGAAAACGCTCTTCGTATTTCTTGGCGATCTCAAAGGGATCGATTTTTTCAACTTTTGATTGAGAGAGGATTTTATCTTCGAGATCTGTCGCCATATGGCCCACATCTGTAATGTTCTGTACCAAAGTAACTTCTAGCCCAGACAATTTCGCTGCACGAACAATGAGATCTGAGAGTAGAAAAGTCCGTAAATTTCCTACGTGTGCATCTCTATAAACAGTCGGGCCGCAGCAGTACATTTTTAACTGGCCGGCTGAGCCAGTGATATCAACTACTTCTCGCCTTCGAGTTTCGTAGAGTTTTAACATGGACACTCTTTTGATTCGGCACGCTGTATGTAATGGTATGTGTGGTGAAATCTAAAGCCTAACTTCGCATAGAGCGACTGTGCATCAGGATTAGATTGATCTACCTGTAGACACATTTTTGACGCACCGTTTTCAATCGCTGAATTCATACATGCCAGCATGAGCAATCGCGCTAAACCTTTTTTGCGATGAGCATCAGCAACGATCAATCTCGTGACAACTGCCCACGATCCAGAGACCGCAACGCGCGCAGTCGCAATGATTTCTCCGCCCTGGGTCAAGGCGATGTATCGTGCTGGATACGCCACCATGATAGGGCGCAGTGCATGATCATCATGAAGAGTTAAGAATGCATCGCTTGGTGCACCCTCATCGGTGATCTCTACTTTTTTCTCAAGGACCAGTTCCTGAATATCAAAGGGCGCTTCTAAATCATTGATAAGAAATGCAGCGCCGAGTTTCTCACTCCAACCACGTGCAGTCAGGTAATCGCTAAATTCTTGATAAGTGGGCAGCGTGAGTTGAAAAACAGTGGGAAGACCAGCGCTGCGATAAATCGAATCCACGGCA
The DNA here is from genome assembly GCA_044341445.1 of Candidatus Planktophila sp. Taxonomy (GTDB): domain Bacteria; phylum Actinomycetota; class Actinomycetes; order Nanopelagicales; family Nanopelagicaceae; genus Planktophila. The sequence goes on along the minus strand of JBIIRQ010000052.1, from coordinate 586 downwards.
GCAATTGCTTCATCGAGATCAAGACCTGGTTCTCCAAAGGGTGGAGCTCCCGTGATAAGAACAGAGTTCGCACGATATGTCGCACCATTTGAGACGCGGCATCTCCATTGACCCACCACTTCAATGCGATGAGGTGGCCAGGTTCGAGTAGAAAGTTCTTCGAGCTCGCCAATTCGTATAGATAACGGCGCACCTTTGCCGGCACGGTGTTCTACTTCTGCTATCGGGTGCACAATCGCAATTAGATCTGGGTTAAAGGCAACTACCTCACCATCTCGCTTACGAAGTGTGGTCATTGTTTCAAGGACCCCCACAAGATCTCGATACCCACCAGCAGGATCATGAAGGCGCAGCGTCAGTCGCCGGCCAATTAACTCTTGGCCGAGGGCGATAGATCTGGCTTCCATAGGCTCACATTAACCCTGCGATGGCGTGGGCGCATGGTTAGAATGTGACCTCAACGCGTTCTGCTCTAACTTGTAGCTCTGGAGGTTGCTCGTGACTTATGTGATTGCCCAGCCATGTATCGATGTGAAGGACAAGTCTTGCATTGAGGAATGTCCAGTCGATTGCATCTACGAAGGTA
>JBIIRQ010000034.1:0-6800 GCA_044341445.1 Candidatus Planktophila sp. | reverse complement strand
CACCCCAAGAATCTCTGACTTTACTTTGTTTTGGTAGGCCACGATCGCGCCAAGAAATATCTGCGATGAACCTTCAACTGATGTGATTGCCGAACTTAAGCCGCCGGCGGTTATTGACTCTGCCGTAACCAAAGTTTCATTGCGTGCTGCAAGGGTAGAAATGATCTCACTCACCATCGCCGAAATTTCAGGAGCAAGTGACATCTCTTATCCCCTCTAATTTCACAGAACTTGTGGAAGCTACTTCTTCAGAGCCAATCGTACATAGTTAAATCCCGTCACGACAGTTAAGATAATCGCGATCGCCATAAAGCCATCTCTAAACCAGAAAAGTCCTGTCGGCATCGGCAACATGTAGAAGCCAACGCCAAAGCTTTGGAAGGTGCTCTTGACCTTTCCCCCGCGATTAGCAGGGATAACGCCACGTTTGATCACAGCTAACCTAAAGATCGTTATTCCGATCTCGCGCGCCAGAATCACTGCAGTGATCCACCACGGAAAACGTCCAAGGATCGAAAGAGAGATCATCGCTGATCCGATCAGAGCTTTATCAGCAACTGGGTCAAGGAATTTTCCAAGTTCACTTACCTGATTAGTTGCCCGCGCTAGGTATCCATCGAGCAGATCAGAGAGACCAAGGAAGAAGTAGATAGTCCACGCAATGATCTGCCAGGTGGAATCGTCTCCCCCATTTTTGAAAATGGCATAGACGCCGAATGGAATAAGGAGAATTCGGCCCATGGTTATGGCATTGGGAGAGAAATACTTTTTCATGCGACTACTGCCACTAGATCAACGCCCAGTGATTGGCTAACAACTCCATCAACATAGTCGCCTACCTTAAAGGATGTACCGACAAATGATGTTGTGCCATCAACTTCAGGGCCCTGATGGGCGGCGCGCCCCTCTTGATTTTCCGCATCTTCGATTAAAACACGAACATGCTGGCCAATTCTCGATGCTGCTCGAAGTGAAACCATCTCATCGGCAAGGGATGATAGAGATTCCACTCGCTCTGAGATGATCTCAAGATCAACTTTATCTGACAGGTCAAGCGCCTCGGTCTTATCCTCATCTGAGTAACCAAAAATTCCAATCGCATCCAGTTCTGCTTGTGTAATGAACTCAGCCAGAGCGTTAAAATCTTCTTGAGTTTCACCAGGAAAGCCCACGATAAAATTTGATCTAATTCCAGCTTCTGGAGAGAGCGCTCGAATCTGAGTAATGAGATGAAGGAATTTCTCGCTATCGCCGAATCTGCGCATACGGCGCAACAGCGTGGGGCTGACATGCTGAAAAGAGAGATCAAAGTATGGCGCAACTTTTTCAGTCGAGATCATCGCTTGCAATAGTGAAGGTCGCATCTCAGCTGGCTGAAGATAGGAAAGGCGCACTCGTTCAACGCCTTTAATTTCGCCAAACTCATGCAGAATTTTCTCCATCAGCATGAGATCGCCGAGGTCTTTTCCATATGACGTCGTGTTCTCACTGACGAGGAAGAGTTCACTTACTCCGTTCTGGGCTAGCCACTCGGCTTCCTTAAGCACTTCTGTTGGACGACGTGAAATAAATGAACCGCGGAAATATGGGATCGCACAGAATGAACATCTGCGATCGCAACCAGAGGCGATCTTCAGCGGAGCCCATGGTGCGCTATCTAAACGCTTACGAAAAAGTCCACCTGCTGCGCCCAAGGATGACTGATAATTTTCATCTCGTACCTTGCCGCGTTCAACTGGGGCGATAGGCAGGAGTGAGCGTCGATCACGCGGTGTATGCGATGTGTGAGATTGACCGGAGATGATCGATTGCAAGCGAGCTGAGATATCTTGATAGTCATCAAAGCCCAAAATTGCATCTGCCTCCGGAAGTGCTTCGGCTAGCTCTTTTCCATATCGCTCTGCCATACAGCCCACTGCGACAACTGCCCGCGTAGTTCCATGTCCCTTCAGCGAGTTAGCCTCTAACAGAGCATCGACTGAATCCTTCTTCGCCGATTCAATAAATCCGCAGGTATTGACCACGGCAACTTCGGCGCTTTCGACATCATCAACAAGCGTCCAGCCATCGGCTTCTAATCTGCCGGCTAGTTCTTCAGAGTCCACATCATTACGGGCACAACCCATCGTAATTATTGCAACTGTCCGACTCATTTGTCAGATAGTACAGTGTGCAGGGCTACTTAGCCCTGAAAGTCTCGCGTATCTCTTCATTTCGACCACCTAGTGGCGCTAATTTCTCGCCGTTAAGTGTCAAATCCACATCTCCTGCATTGGATAGATAAATGGCAATTGATGCTTGGTCTGAAAAACTCTTTGTTTCACCTTGCAGAAGTGGTCCTCTAAATAGCGTTTCACCCGATGACACAACATGAATTCTTGAATCCCCACGGGCGGCGGTAATCACAAGTGATACTCCAGAAGTTGCAGGCGTGACTTCTGTTGCGGGTGTAGGGGTTTCGGTCGCCGCAACACTCGGTGCGGTAGATGGTTCAGGTGACTCACTCACTAGCGGTGTAGCTACATCGTCACCTTCCACGTTATCGAGTGCAAACTGCACCACGCCTATGAGGACAACAATTGAAAGAGATACTGAAACGAGCGCTTTCCATGACAATCGTCGATTCTCACCCTTGATTGCTGCGGCATTATTATCAACAAGTTGTGAATGGATTGAACGCGAATCTGTCGAATGTTCTGCATTGTAGAGAGCGATGAACTCTTGCGAAGATGCATTTGTAGCCAGTGCAATATTTCTCAAATGTCCTCGGGCGTAGGCATCACCGCCGCACTGTGCAAAATTATTATTTTCCATTTCAGTGAGCAACCGAGATCTTAAAACGACTATCTGTGCGAGTTCGTCAATACTCAAGCCCGCGTCTTCGCGTGCTTTGCGTATAACCTCGCCTAGCGTCATCACACCAACAATCTAAAAAAGTAAAGGGTGAGAACTCTCCCCACCTCTAAAGTGTAGGGTGATGCCTACCGATCGAGCCATAGAAGTTCGGGTGATATTTTTTGCCGTGAGGGTGAGATCAGTAGTTGCGGAGAGTCGCTAAGACTGAGTCAAGTTCCTCAGCCTTAATCATCACTACACGTGCCTTCGAACCTTCGGAAGGGCCCACGATTCCGCGAGACTCCATCAAATCCATTAAGCGCCCTGCCTTAGCAAAACCGACTCGCAGTTTACGTTGCAACATAGAGGTGGATCCAAACTGGGTTCCGACTACGAGTTCGATCGCCTGACAGAGTAAATCAAGATCATCACCAATTTCTTTATCAATCTGCTTGGTGGTCACTGGAGCTGCTGTGACATCTTCTCTATATCGTGGCGATAACTGTTTCTTTACATGGCCAACAATTGCTTCAATCTCTCGTTCAGAAATATATGCACCTTGAATTCGAATAGCTCGCGATGCACCCATGGGAATAAAGAGTCCATCACCCTGACCGACAAGTTTTTCTGCACCTGGACTATCCAAGATCACTCGACTATCTGCAAGCGATGACGTCGCAAAAGAAAGTCGCGATGGAACATTTGCTTTGATCAAGCCAGTAACGACGTCAACGCTTGGGCGCTGTGTTGCCAGAACTAGGTGGATACCAGCAGAGCGGGCAAGTTGAGTGATTCGAACAACCGACTCTTCTACTTCACGGGCAGCAACCATCATGAGATCTGCTAGCTCATCGATAATGACCAAGAGATATGGATACGGTTCAACAATTCTGTCGCTACCCTCTGGTGGTTTTACTTTGCCTGCGCGTACAGCTTTGTTGAAGTCATCGATATGTCTGAAACCAAAAGTTGAGAGATCTTCATAACGTAGATCCATTTCGCGAACGACCCATGTCAGCGCATCTGCAGCTTTCTTCGGATGGGTAATAATTGGTGTGATGAGGTGTGGAATTCCTTCATAGGCCGTTAATTCAACGCGCTTAGGATCAATCAGTACTAGCCGCACTTCATCAGGTGTTGCCCGCATCAAAATTGAAGAGATCATGGCGTTGATCATGGAAGATTTACCTGCACCGGTAGCGCCAGCCACAAGTAAATGTGGCATTTTCGCTAAGTTAGCACAGACAAAATTACCCTCAACATCTTTACCGAGAGCAACCAACATGGGGTGATGATCCTGGCCTGCCACCGATGATCGCATGACATCGCCTAAAGCAACTATTTCACGATCAGCATTCGGTATCTCGATTCCTACAGCAGATTTTCCTGGAATGGGAGAGAGGATGCGAACATCGCTGCTGGCTACGGCATATGAAATATTCTTTGCAAGTGCTGTGATGCGCTCAACCTTCACCGCGTTTCCAAGCTCTACCTCGTATCGCGTGACAGTCGGGCCACGCATAAAACCAGTAACTTCGGCATCAATTTCAAATTGCTTAAACACCTCAGTGAGCGCAGAGACAACTATCTCATTCGCCTTACTCTTACTCTTTGAGGCAGGCCCAGTTCGAAGTAGATCTTGAGAAGGCAACTCATATGTTGAATCTCCAGTGAGGAGAAGTTGCTCAATTCGCTTCCCAACTCCTGCACCTGCTGCAGGAACTACTGGCGTCGGTTGCGATATCTCAACTGTGAACTCTTGATCGAATTCATCCTCATCTATCTCGTCATCTGAAGGATCGTTATGCCAAGCAACAATTGGGGTATCAAAGGGTGGTGTATCTGTTATCTCAAACTCTTGCTCGGTACGTTCAGGGCGCTTATTCCAGATCCAAGAGAAGAGTGAACGAGCCTTGGCCAGCACCGCAGAGAAAGGGGTTGCTGTTACTACTAGCAATCCAAAGAGAAATAGCAGGGCAAGAAATGGGCGAGCCAAAACATCTGTCATCAACAGTTCTAATGGAAAGGCGACTGCATAACCCAGAAGGCCTCCTCCGCTGCGCATATCAGTGGCCCCATCAGAAGGAATTGCAAAGCCAGAAATCAAATGGATGAATCCGGTGGATGAGATGAGAAGGATGAGCGAGCCAATAACTATGCGACCCAAAGATTTTGAATCTTGCGGGTTTCTAAAGATTCGAATTCCAAAGTAACCAAGAATAATCGGAGCGAAAAATCCAATTTTTCCAAACGCGCCGTAGAAGATTGCATAGAGCAGATCACTCAAGATGCTCTCTGATTTAAACCACGTTCCAAGCAGGGCGGCAAAGGCAAGAACAATAATGAGCAGACCAGCTCCATCACGCCTGTGAGCAGGATCTAAATCCTTTGCACCGCGAGCGAGAAATCTCACGCTTGACCCGAAAGCTCCGGCGAGTGTGGACCAGACCTTACTGATGGCACGTCCAACTACTGCAAGGAAGGAAGATCCTTGACGAGTGCGAGTCTTTTTCTTGGCCACACCTTTTATATTATCAGTTAGACCTCAACAACCACGGGAACAATCATCGGACGGCGTCGATGTTTTTGACCCACCCAATTACCTATGGTTCGACGAACAACCTGTTGTAATTGATGGGTTCCATCAATTCCATCGGCAACCGAGCGTGCTAGCGCCTTCTCAATCTCTTTCTTCACTTCATCAAAGAGAGCTTCATCTTCATTAAAGCCACGTGCATGAATATCAGGGCCAGAAATAATCTTCCCACTCTGCGCCTCAACCACAACAAAGACAGAGATAAAACCTTCTTCGCCAAGGATCCGGCGATCCTTCAAAGAAGACTCTGTGATGTCACCAATACTTTGGCCATCTACATAAACAAATCCGCATGGAACTGAGCCGACAACTTCGGCAACATGGTCTATGAGGTCGACAACAATTCCATTTTCGATAATAAAAGCGTTCTCTCGTGGAACACCTGATTCAATTGCCAACTGCGCATTAGCTTTCAAATGTCGCCACTCACCGTGAACAGGAATTACATACTTTGGCTTGACTATGTTGTAGCAGTACAACAACTCGCCAGCGGCGGCATGGCCAGAGACATGAACCATCGCATTCGCTTTATGAACAACTTTTGCACCAAAGCGAGTGAGCTCGTTAATTACCCTAAAGACCGAGTTCTCATTTCCTGGAATCAATGAAGAAGCCAGAATTACTGTGTCACCTTCACCGACTCGTATTTGATGATCACCATTTGCCATGCGCGAAAGCGCTGCCATCGGCTCGCCTTGTGATCCGGTGCAGATCAACACAACATCATCGCCGTAGTTCTCGAGATCTTTTGAATCAAGGACCATATTAGGTGGGATGGTGAGATAGCCCATATCCTGCGCAATTTTCATATTGCGCACCATTGATCTACCTATGAAGACAATCTTTCGTCCATTCTCTGCAGCCACATCGATTACCTGCTGCACACGGTGCACGTGAGAAGAAAATGATGCAACGATCACGCGCCGCTTTGTCGATGCGATGACTCGGTGGAGCGCCGGCATAATCTCGCGTTCAGAGGGAGTAAATCCAGGGACATCAGCATTTGTTGAATCAACAAGAAAAATATCAACGCCTTCTTCACCCATCTTGGCAAAGGTCCGAAGATCAGTCAGGCGACCATCGAGCGGTAGTTGATCCATCTTGAAATCACCGGTGTGTAGTACCCGACCAGCATCTGTTCGAATTGAAATCGCAAGAGCATCCGGAATTGAGTGATTGACTGCGACAAATTCCAATTCAAATGGACCGATATCTTCAACCATTCCCTCGCGGACTTCGCGAATGATTGCGGTAATTCTATGTTCTTTCAGTTTTGCGGTAATCAGCGCCAGTGTCAGAGGTGATCCATAGACCGGAATATCGCCACGTTCACGCAAGAGATAAGGAACTGCGCCAATGTGATCTTCGT
>JBIIRQ010000033.1:0-6802 GCA_044341445.1 Candidatus Planktophila sp. | reverse complement strand
GAGCTGCTTCCCTCTTGCTGTCGTTGAAGTGTGGGGCCAACGCGGCAATGAATTGGGCTTTATTCATCAAAATCCCCTTAGTTTTACGCTTAAAAATTAAGCCTTTGCTTAACCTGTGTAAAACTTAAACTAGGTTATGGGGTGATGCCGTTATTCGCGTGGGCGTGTCGCAATTTAATATTTGAATGAAAGTGCACTTTTTATGCGTAAAAAACTCTCATTCTAGGATTGAGAGTTTTACAGAATCTCATCACCCTGGTGAGAAAAGCCAGATTTCACGCTCATTATTCGTTCGCTTTAGCGAATAGGTAATGTAGCGGGCTTGTACGATCTGCGCTTCTCTTCGAATATATCAATGAAATCAGTCTGTTTCAGGGTTAATCCAATGTCATCTAGACCCTCCATCAAACGCCATCGGGTGTAATCATCGATGGTAAATGGGAGAGTGACTGAGTTATAGGTAACGGTTCGAGTGTCAAGATCGACGGTAATTGCAGTTGCTGGATCGGCCTCGATCGCCACCCACATTGCCTCAACATCTGCTTCAGCCACGATGACAGTCAATAGGCCACCTTTGAGTGAGTTGCCGCGGAAGATATCGGCAAAGCGAGATGAGATGACAGCTTTAAAGCCGTAATTCTGAAGGGCCCAGACAGCGTGCTCGCGGGATGAACCGGTTCCAAAGTCGGCACCGGCGACAAGTACCGTTCCATTTTTGTATTCAGCCTTATTGAGAATAAAGTCAGGATCATTGCGCCATGCAGCAAAGAGTCCATCCTCAAAACCGCTACGAGTGACACGCTTGAGGTAGACGGCAGGAATAATCTGATCGGTATCAACATTGCTCCGGCGAAGTGGAACACCTGTACCTGTGTGCTTAATGAATTTTTCCATGTGTTTAAACCCCCCTACAGATCAGCCGGTGATGAAAGTTTTCCGCGGAGCGCCGTCGCTGCAGCAACTACTGGGCTTACAAGGTGTGTGCGACCACCTTTTCCTTGGCGACCTTCAAAGTTTCTATTCGAAGTGGAGGCAGATCGCTCACCTGATGCAAGTTGGTCTGGGTTCATTCCAAGACACATCGAGCATCCCGCATTACGCCACTCAGCGCCGGCATCAATAAAGACCTTATCTAATCCTTCTGCCTCTGCTTCTAGGCGAACGCGAGCCGAACCAGGAACGACCAACATGCGCAAGGTAGATGCAATCTTCTTCCCCTTAACTATTGCAGCTGCGCTACGAAGATCTTCAATACGCCCGTTGGTACATGAGCCCAAGAAAACAGTGTCAATGGCTATCTCTTTCAGGGGGGTACCAGCGGTAAGGCCCATATATTCGAGTGCGCGTTCAGCTGATGTGCGCGCAGCTGGGTCTGCATAATCTGCCGGGTTAGGAACTTTCGCATTAAGCGGAAGTCCCTGTCCTGGATTAGTTCCCCATGTAACAAATGGTTCTAACTCGTCAGCGTTGAGATCAATTTCAATATCAAATTTCGCGTCAGAATCGGTATACAAGCTCTTCCAGTATGCAACAGCTTCATCCCAATTCTCGGGAGCATGTGGTTTGCCTTTAATGTAAGCAATTGTTGTCTCATCCGGTGCGATCAATCCAGCACGGGCACCTGCTTCAATCGACATATTGCAGACGGTCATACGGCTCTCCATCGACAGTGCGCGAATTGCGCTACCGCGATACTCGATGATGTAGCCCTGTCCCCCGCCGGTTCCTATCTTGGCAATAATGGCAAGGATGATGTCCTTTGATGTCACACCTGGCTTGAGGCTTCCTTCAACGTTAATAGCCATTGTTTTTGGACGTGTGGAAGGAAGAGTTTGCGTTGCAAGTACATGCTCGACCTCTGATGTTCCGATGCCGAATGCAATGGCACCAAAGGCACCATGGGTTGCAGTATGCGAATCTCCGCAGACAATGGTCATACCTGGTTGAGTGATTCCTAATTGTGGGCCGACAACATGCACGATGCCTTGCTCGATATCACCCAACGAGTGAAGTCGGATACCGAACTCTTTACAATTGGAGCGAAGAGTATCCACCTGTAATTTGGATACCGGATCAGCAATCGGCTTTAAAATATCTAAGGTCGGTACGTTGTGATCTTCTGTAGCGATAGTTAAATCAGGGCGCCGCACAGTACGACCAGCAAGACGCAACCCATCAAATGCTTGCGGACTCGTTACTTCATGAATGAGGTGCAGATCGATATAGAGAAGATCTGGCTCACCGTCAGCCTGGCGAACAACGTGTTCGGCCCATATCTTCTCTGCAAGTGTCTTACCCATCGCAACCCCTTTTTCTATTCAAACTTTGCATCTCACTAGGTGGGATGTTAATATCACCTAGTGGATAGAAAGAATAGCGGAGTCGGCGTACTAGATAAAGCGGTAGCGATTTTAGGCACCCTCGAGTCAGGGCCGCACTCCCTTGCAGAGCTTGTCGCAGCAACGGGAATTGCCCGTCCCACCGCTCATCGTCTTGCAGTAGCGCTGGAATTTCATCGCTTGGTAACCCGCGATCTATCCGGCCGTTTTGTCTTAGGACAACGCTCTGGCGAATTGGCAGGGGCAGCTGGAGAAGATCGTCTTCTCGCCGCTGCAGCACCGGCACTTGCCGCTCTGCGCGATGCCACCGGTGAATCCGCACAGCTCTATCGCCGTCAAGGAGATATTCGAATCTGTGTTGCCGTTGCAGAACGTCTCTCTGGTCTGCGCGATTCTGTTCCAGTGGGTGCATCGTTAACCATGGCTGCTGGATCTGCCGCTCAGATTCTTCTTGCTTGGGAAGATTCTGAAAAAATTCATCGCGGAGTTAAAAACGCGAGATTTACCGCTGCACACTTAGCAGCAGATCGTCGCCGCGGTTGGGCGCAATCTGTTGGTGAGCGCGAGGCAGGTGTTGCATCTGTCTCTGCACCTGTGCGCGGACCTAATGGAAAAGTTATCGCAGCAGTTTCAATTAGCGGTCCTATTGAAAGATTAGGCCGCCAACCTGGACGTCTGCATGCAGCATCAGTTGTTGCAACTGCCACTCGCCTGAGCGAGCATTTAGCTAAGTCTTAACGATCGAGTAGATCGAGCTCACGCAAAACCCGGCCAATGATTGAAAAGCTAAATCCCTTACGTTGCAGAAGAGATTGAATCCTACGGATCTGCACATCTGGCTCAAGGCGCGACATCGTGTTGTACTTCTTGAATCCCAGATCAAAGGCTGCGCGATATTCAGATTCATCATCGATCTGATCTAACGCTTCATCTATCTGTTCTTGGGTAACGCCCTTCTGGCGAAGCTCCGTGGCAATAATTCGCTTTGAGATCTTCTTGTGGCCATGGCGAGACGTTGCCCACGCGATAGCAAATTCGCCATCGTTAATGAGCCCTGATTCAGTGAGTCTGAAGATGACTGCAGCGGCGACATCATCTTCTATCCCCCGAGTTTTCAAGTGAGCGAGAAGCTCACCCTTACTTTTCGCTCTGGTCACAAGGGCATTGAGTGCAATTGTGTGAGCTACTTCGTAAGGGTCGAGCCCCTCACTACCTGATTTCGATTCTCGTGGAACCTTTGCGTAATGGAGAGAAATTAGAACTCAACCTCTGCTGCTGCTTCATCGATTTCAGCGATCATCTCTGCATCAACTTCTACAGGGACAAATGAGGCGCGGATCCGTGACTCAATATCATTGGCTAGATCTGGGTTATCAACGAGGAAAGCGCGAGCATTCTCCTTGCCCTGACCGAGCTGATCGCTCTCGTATGTATACCAAGCGCCGGATTTCTTGACGATACCAAGGTCTACACCCATATCGATCAGAGATCCCTCGCGAGAGATTCCAACACCGTAGATGATGTCAAACTCAGCCTGCTTAAATGGTGGCGCCATCTTATTCTTGACAACCTTTACACGGGTGCGGTTACCGACTGACTCTTGTCCATCTTTAAGAGTTTCGATACGACGGATATCAAGGCGAACCGATGCGTAGAACTTAAGCGCCTTTCCACCTGTTGTTGTCTCAGGTGAGCCGAAGAAGACACCGATCTTTTCACGTAACTGGTTGATAAAGATCGCTGTTGTCTTTGATTGATGAAGAGCGCCGGTGATTTTACGAAGTGCTTGTGACATCAGACGAGCCTGAAGACCCATATGTGAATCACCCATCTCGCCTTCGATTTCAGCACGTGGAACCAACGCTGCAACAGAGTCAACGACGACAAGGTCAAGTGCGCCCGAGCGAATAAGCATGTCCATAATCTCAAGTGCTTGTTCGCCTGTATCTGGTTGTGAGACAAGGAGTGCATCGATATCAACGCCGAGCTTCTTGGCATACTCTGCATCAAATGCGTGCTCTGCATCAATAAAGGCGCAGATTCCGCCGAGCTTCTGGGCGTTAGCAATTGCATGCAAGGTAAGAGTTGTCTTACCTGAAGATTCTGGTCCGTAGATCTCTACGATTCGACCGCGTGGAAGTCCACCGATACCGAGTGCGATATCAAGGGCTACAGATCCTGTTGGAATTACTTCAATTACTTGTGCCTGCTTATCAGACATCTTGATAACCGAACCCTTACCAAATTGACGTTCGATCTGGGCGAGGGCGCTATCGAGGGCTTTCTGACGATCAGATGTTGCGCGATCGGATGGTGCATCTGGCTTTGCTTCTTTTGCTGCCACTTTCACTCCTTAGGTAGAACGTCTGGCCTATGCCATCCGTTGGGTACGGCCCAGAAGGTACGGAGACCCACCGACGGACCACAGCATCTGGGGAAGAGCTGTGGGCGGAAGATGGAACCGCTCTGGTTGAACAGGTGTAAGGGTATCCGAACACCTGTTCGAAAACTAGCACCGCCCACTGACATCACAGGCGGCGTGTCGCAGATTCGCCCCTTGCCACGCCTCGAGCAGGCCAGAATGAGGCCATGCTGATCCTTCTCCCCCCTTCTGAGGGTAAGAATCTGACACCCAAGGGCCCGATGCCAGCGATTGCCGTCTATAGCGGGGTTCTCTACAGAGCGTTGGATTACCCCAGCCTTTCAGTCAGCGCCAAACTTCGCTGCGACAAGTCAGTTCTCATCATCTCGGCAAAATATGGCGCGCTCGCGCCCGGCGATCGGATCGAAAGCTATAAAGAGAAGATAAATAACAGCACAATGCGCCCCATTGTCGAAAAAAAGTTAGCGTCGTATAAGAAGGATCTCATTATTGATTGCAGATCATCGACCTATCAGGGTGTGTGGCTTGCCCCACTCGAGACCACCGTTGCGATACGAGTCTCCACTGTCGTTGATGGAGTCCGAAAAGTAGTCACCCATATGTCGAAGAAGACACGCGGAGAAGTCGCCCGGATGCTGCTGGTGAATCGCTCTCTAGCTAAATCACCCGAAGATGTTTATGCAATTGTCTCTGAGACCTACCCCTGTGCGCTTACTCCCCCGACAGATACTGATCCGTGGATCTTAGAAGTGATTGCAATCTAATACTTGTATTGAGCTGTCTGCGTGGGATGTTCGTTACAGACCGCTCTCCAGATTTCTTGCGCCTCATACCCCTTAGCTAGCGCTTCATTAACTGTCAGGCTATCGAGAGCCGAAATTGCAATATCAGAGCTAAATGACGACGCCCATTCCTGGCCAAACGAAAGCGAGAGTCGCTCTCGCAGATCTGAAATTCGCATCATCGAAAATACTAGAAGAGAGTATTTTCAACGAGTAGCGCTGCCTGTTCACGAGATTGCTCGGGTGTAACTGGTTGCAACACTTGTCCCAACAACCAGCGCATGGCAAGCCCTGTTGCACTTGGTGATTGCGTCAATGAAAAAATTGCACGGGCTAATTCAAGATAGAGCGGATGCTCACTATGTATCAGAAGCTGAGCCAACAGGGCAGGGTCATGAATGCGAAGACCCGCGAGGGCAGGATCGCTAGAGACAGATCGTGAGAGAAATTCGAGCGCATCAGCCGGCGTACCAACGTTGCCCATCTCGTGAATTATTCTGCTTATCTCTGATTGCAAGAGCGCTTCAATGACAGCTGACTTATCTCTGAAATGATTATATAAAGTCGCGCGCGCAACCTGTGATCGCGCCGAGATATCAATCATTGAAATTTTTGAAGCCCCAGTTGTTGCAATCAAATCTTTAGTTGCGGAGAGAATTGCCTCTTCGGTACGGCGGTGAGTAGCGCCTTGTGCGGCGTATTTAGGCTGCGTCGACAACGGTGAGCTTTGCGATCTCGCTCGATGCGATCTGTGTAGTGACATCACTCATGAGCGCTGAAAGTTGAAGGCCGAGCGCCTCGCAAATTGAATTGAGTAATTCAGATGACGCTTCCTTCTGTCCACGTTCGACCTCTGAAAGATATCCAAGTGAGACACGAGCCTCGCGTGCAACATCACGGAGAGTTCTTGATTGCTCTGTGCGCGCAGCACGAAGAGAGCTACCGACAGCTTCGCGTAAAAGCGCCATGGTCATCCCCCTTCATTTGTTCGTGTTCTAAGGATACGCGCAAATGAGCCGATTGCAGTGGCAACGGTGGCGTTTCGTACGCTTTCACGCCCGCCCAAAAGGGAGAGTTCAAGGTTATGGGTTACTGGGCCATCGATGGCCACCCAGACAGTTCCAGATGCAATCCCATCGGAGGGCCCTGGACCTGCAACTCCTGTTGTTGCAATCGACCAGGTAGAGCCAAACTTTTTACGCACTGTTTCTGCCATCTCAACTGCAATCACTTGACTATAGACAGTGTGCACATCAATGAGTGCAGCATCTACTCCAAGAATCTCTGACTTCACTTTG
>JBIIRQ010000032.1:0-6872 GCA_044341445.1 Candidatus Planktophila sp. | reverse complement strand
CAAAACCTGAATCGAACTCTAGATCTATCAGCTCAAGGGGCGTGTATCCAGGTAGGCCACACATCCACAATGTATTTAAATCATCAAGAATGATCTCTTTCGTTACCCGAAAATGTTCAGCCAATTTCTCAATAGGTATCCCCTGATGAGTTAAAAGGAAAGGAACTAAGTCAAGAAGGCGTGCTGTCTGCTCAATGGGTGTAGAGGTTCGCTTAACCATGAAGTGCCCTCATCTGATGTAGCAAATCTACAGTTTTCGCTCTCAAATGGGCCGGCTCTACAAGAAGTACATCATCGCGATGCCAAAGAATGAGTGCGAGAAGCCACGCCTCTGAAAAGAACGGTATCTCGACAGAATCCCATTCGTCTCCACTGGTTATCGAATCAGCGATAGCCCTAAATTGATGACCACGTCCCTTACGCAGCAGCACCGTCGCTTGCGGCTTTACCTCAGAGAGACTTTCTTCGATCAATTCAGGTGGGTTAAAGCTTCCGCCTTTCTTTGCTACAGAAACCTCACCAGAGATTCGGTCTAAGCGAAATGTGCGTTGCTCTGACTTACCTAGATCGTAGGCAATAAGAAACCAGGAACCTGATTTACCTCGGAGAGCATACGGTTGCAGTTCACGTCGATTGATAGAAAGGTCTGCAGAAATGTAATCAAATGAAATGTTTGCTCGGCGAATAATGGCATCTGTTATTGCAGTAAATCGAGAATCAGTGGCACCGATACGCGGTGAGAGGGAAAGTGATTCCACATCAGAATCAACACCGATTGATTCCAGCTTGACTAAAGCTGAAGTGGACTCATCTTCTAAAGCTGCCCCCGACCATGCCGAGGCTGCGAGAGAGAGCAGTGCGACATCTTTTCCATCGAGCGGACCCAGATCCAATCGATAGGCGGAAGAGGTGATTCGATAACCTGCCTCATCCTCAAAGAGAGGATCAAAGCTTCCTAACTCAATTTCTATTCCCAGACCCCTGAGATCATCTTTGTCTCGCTCAAACATTCTCTCCTTGGCTTCCAGAGTTCCTTCATATCCCTCTACTGTGCGAAAAATTTCGGACTTCGTTAAATAGCGCTTGGTTGCCAAGAGTGCAATAGTTAAATTAACCAGTCGCTCACTCTTCCGCGACACCGTAGGCACCTTTCGCAGGTCTTCTGCGTCGAGCAAGTACATCTACACCCGGTGCCATGCGTCTGCTCTGGATCAAGAATCCAGTATGGCCGATCATTCTCTGCTGTGGCCGCACAGCTAAACCTTCATGATGCCATCCGCGAACGATCGTCTCGGAACTCTCTGGTTCAGTGAAATGACCATCGGTTTTAAGTGCCTCCGCTGTAGCCGAGAGTTGTGTGGTTGTTGCAACATAAGCGAGAAAAACCCCACCTGGACGAAGTACTTTCGCAGCCATCTCCACGCATTCCCATGGTGCCAACATGTCAAGAATGACTCGGTCGTAGGTATCTTCATGTTCTGTATCTTGCACCGAGCCAACTGTGAGTGACCAATTTTCTGGGACCGTACCAAAATAGTCAGCGACATTTTTTCGTGCGATTTCAGCAAAGTCGTCACGTCGTTCAAAAGAATGCAACCGACCTTCGCTTCCGACCGCTCTTAAGATTGAGAGCGACAACGCTCCGCTTCCGACCCCGGCCTCTAGTACGCGTGATCCCGGATACACATCAGCTACCCCAACAATCATCGCCGCATCTTTGGGATAAACAATCGTTGCACCCCGTGGCATCGAGAGTACATAGTCTGAAAGAAGTGGAATGAATGCGGTGAACTTCAAGCCTGCGGTGGTGGAAACCACTGATCCTTCGGGCAATCCCACTAAATCATCGTGGACTATCCACCCTTTATGAGTGTGCCATTCTTTACCTGCGGTGATCGTAAAGCTATAGAGCTTTCCCTTAGGATCTGTCAGTTGAATGCGATCCCCTAAAGCGAAATAGCCCGGGGTTCTCGCCCCCGAAATAGAGTTTTCAGAAGATTTCGACACAGCCGTATCTTATGTTGAGAAGACCGTATTCGTAGCGGTATGGTCACCACTGTGACCCAGATTCGCCTCTCCCCTAGTCGAGTGAGCGAATTTGATAACTGTCCTCGACTTTATAAGTACCGGGTGATTGAACTTCTTCCCGAGCCACCGAATATCGATGCTGAACGTGGGACCTTGATACATACGATTCTTGAAGACCTCTTTGATCTTCCTGCGCCAGAGCGCACTCTCGATAATGCAACAACTATGGCGCCTTCACGCTGGTCAGATCAGGTAAATCAAAAACCTGAACTTTCTGCCCTCGTACTGAATGAGAAGGAATGGCTTGACCGAGTTGGCGCCCTACTAAAAAACTACTTCATTCTCGAAAAACCCGAGTCATTCGAAGCAACTCATCGAGAAATGCATCTCGAACAGGATCTGACAACCGAAATCTATCTCCACGGTTACGTTGATCGTATCGATGTCGCTCCAACCGGTGAAGTGCGAATAGTTGATTACAAGAGTGGAAAATCTCCCAAACCAGGATGGGAAGAAAAAGCTCTCTTTCAGCTCCGGGTCTATGCGCTCTTGTACTGGCGTTTACATGGAGTAATCCCATCACTTCTCGTTCTGCATTATCTTGGTGATGCGCGCAGCGTACGTAGTTCGCCGAATGAGAAAGAACTACTTTCGACGGAGAAGAAATTACTTCAAATAGCTGATGAGATTATTGAAGCAATCGCAAAGGATCACTTCCCGCCAAAACCAAGCAAGCTATGTGATTGGTGTTTCTTTAAAACAATCTGTCCGGCCCACAATTAGATCCCTAGATAGAAATCCTTCAGCATTGGTCCATCGACCAGAGTGAGGGAATCAATTACTTTAAGGTCATTCTTTTCGATAACATCTACATAATGTGGAACCGCGATCACAGCACATCCAGCTTCCAGCGCTGAAGATATTCCCGTAGGAGAATCCTCAAAGACAACACACTGATCTGGGGATTGACCCATCTTCTCGGCCGCCATGAGATATGGATCTGGAAAAGGCTTAGTTCTCTTCACATCATCGGCACTTATCGTGAAAGAGAAAAAATCCTCTGGCAGGGTTGAAAGTGCGGCATCCATAAGATTTCGTGGGCTCGCGCTAACGAGTGCTACTGGCATGATCGTACGTACGCGATTTACCGCATCGAAAGCTCCCGGCATTAACTGCGCGTGTAATGAAAGTTTGACGAGCATCATCTCTGTCAGCTCCTCTGCGACCTGAGCGCCGGTCATGTCGTGCGCGCATACTTTTGCGATGTATTCACCAACGCGAGAAAGGGGCCCACCGATACAAATTCGTTGATCATCGTCATTCCATGAATATCCATATCGTGCACAAATCTCTTGCTGAGAAAGATGCCATTGTGGTTCTGAATCCAGGAAGAGGCCATCCATATCAAAAAATGCCGCCTTGAATGTCATAGAAAGGGAGTTAATTCGCGTTAAAGTATTTTGCTTCTGGATGGTGAACAATAATCGCAGAGGTTGACTGCTCCGGATGGAGTTGAAATTCCTCAGATAGCTCAACGCCAATTCTGCCTGGCTCTAGCAGCTCACAGAGTTGGATCTGCTGTTCGATGTCAGGACAGGCAGGGTAACCAAATGAGTACCGGGATCCGCGGTAACCCTGATCAAGAATTCCGGCTAAGTCCGCCGCATCTTCATTTCGAACCTCAAGTTCTTCCCGAATACGGGCGTGCCAATGCTCAGCTAGCGCTTCAGTTAATTGAACGGATAGCCCGTGCAGCTCCATATATTCGCGATATTTGTTTTCGGCAAATAATTTTGCAGCGGCTTCTGAGACAACACTTCCCATAGTGACAACGTGGAAGGCGACAGTGTCTATCTTTCCAGAGTCTTTCGCGGCAAAGAAGTCAGAGAGACAGAGTCTGCGGTCACGGCGTTGTCGCGGGAATGAGAAACGAGTGCGCTCTCTACCCTTATCAGGGCCCTCGTGATGCAGAATGATTAAATCGTTACCTTCACTCACGCAAGGAAAATAACCATAGACGACTGCGGCATTGAGCCACCCTTGCGATTGCACATCATTGAGGAGTGAACGTAGTCGAGGACGACCTTCGTTCTCAACCATAGCTTCATATTCGCCGCGTGCTCCCTTGAGCCCCCATTGACCCATAAAGAGCGCGCGCTCATCGAGCATTCCGACATAATCCGCCAGAGGAATTCCTTTTACAATTCTTGATCCATAAAAAGGCGCAGGCGGTATTGTGCAATCGGTTGCTACATCACTTCTTTGCGTATCGATCGGTTCATCGGTTGTTACCTTTGCAATCGCCTTTACTTTTCGCTCACGTAACGCAGGAAGAGCCGCCCCAGGTACACCTTTCTTGACCGCCATGATTGCATCCATCAGATGTAGACCCTCGAAAGCATCTCTGGCATAGCGAACTTCGCCAGGGAAACTTTCCGCTAAATCAACTTCAACGAAGGCGCGAGTCAAAGCTGCGCCACCGAGAATTACCGGCCATTTCTGATCGAGCTTGCGCGAAGTGAGCTCTTCCAAGTTCTCACGCATGATGACAGTTGACTTAACCAGTAGACCTGACATGCCAATCGCATCAACGTCAGATTCTTGAGCGGCGTCGATAATCTGATTAATTGTCTGCTTGATACCAATATTGACAACCCGGTATCCGTTATTTGAGAGAATAATGTCAACTAAATTCTTGCCGATATCGTGAACATCTCCCTTGACTGTTGCAAGAAGTATCGAGCCACGACCTTCGTCATCGGCCTTCTCCATGTGAGGTTCAAGATAAGCGACCGCAGTCTTCATAACTTCAGCCGATTGAAGAACAAAGGGAAGCTGCATCTCGCCTTTTCCGAAAAGTTCTCCAACAACCTTCATACCTTCCAAAAGGTGATCGTTAATAATTGCTAGTGGTGCGATTGATGAAGCCATCGCGAGATCGAGATCCTCGGTAAGGCCTACCTTCTCCCCATCGATGATTCGGCGTTGTAGTCGCTCTTCAAGTGGAAGCGCTGCGAGCTCTGCAGCTCTGATGTTGCGAGAGGCTGCTAGTTCGACGCCCTCGAAAAGTTGCAAGTAAGCGGTAAGAGGATCGTACGTGCAATCTTCTCCCTCAAATCTGCGGCGATCATAAATTAGGTCGAGGGCGACATCTTTCTGTGCCTGATCTATTCGTGCCAGCGGCATGATTTTTGATGGGTGAACAATCGCTGAATCAAGACCTGCTTGAACACACTCGTGAAGAAAAACAGAGTTAAGAACAACGCGAGCTGCTGGGTTAAGTCCGAAGGAGACATTGCTTACGCCTAACGTTGTCTGAACGTCAGGGTATTCAGATTTCAATGTACGGATAGCGCTAATTGTTTCAAGTCCATCACGACGAGTCTCTTCCTGCCCTGTTGCGATTGGAAAAGTTAGGGTATCAATCAGAATGTCGCCCGTGTTCATTCCCCAGTTTTCGGTGAGGTCTGTAATCAATCGACGCGCGACACGCAATTTCCAATCAGCGGTACGCGCTTGTCCTTCTTCATCAATGGTGAGAGCGACTACAGATGCACCATGCTCGACAACAAGAGGCATGATTCGCGCAAAGCGTGACGTTGGACCATCACCATCTTCGTAGTTAACAGAGTTGATAACGCTGCGCCCGCCGAGTTGTTCGAGACCAGCTTGCAGAACTGCTGGCTCAGTGGAATCGAGCATGATTGGCAGCGTTGACGATGTTGCGAATCGTTTTGCAATCTCGGTCATGTCCTTCACGCCGTTACGCCCTACGTAGTCAACCGAGAGATCGAGCATATGAGCGCCATCGCGAATCTGATCACGTGCGATCTCAACGCACGTTTCCCAGTTCTCTTCAACTAGCGCATCACGAAAAGCTCGTGATCCGTTTGCATTGGTTCGCTCGCCTATCGCCAAGTAAGTGTTATCTTGGCGGAACGGAACATATTGATAGAGCGAAGATGCGCCAGGGTCCGCCCACGTTGTTCTCGCTGCAACTTCTTTGCGGTCAAGTCGTCCTACTACTGCCGCCAGGTGCTCTGGAGTAGTTCCGCAACAACCACCGATCAAGGTAATTTTGTAGTCGTCAACAAAAGTTGCCAGCGCATCAGCCAGCTCGACTGGTCCCAGTGGGTATGTCGCACCTTTAGGACCGAGTACGGGTAAGCCCGCATTAGGCATTACTGAGATGGCACAACGAGCAAACTTGCTCAGGTAACGCAAGTGTTCCGACATTTCGGCTGGGCCGGTGGCACAGTTAAGTCCGATGAGGTCAATGTTCAGTGGTTCCAGTGCATTGAGCGCAGCGCCGATCTCAGAACCTAGGAGCATCGTGCCTGTTGTCTCCACAGTTACCTGCGCGATTAGCATCACATCACGTAGAGATTTATCTATTGCAGCACGCGCTCCATTGACTGCCGCCTTCGCCTGGAGTAGATCCTGCGTTGTCTCAATCAGCAAGGCATCTGCACCGGCATCGACCAGGGCTTGCGAAGCTGTCTCATAAGCATCTCTGAGAAAGGCGTATGTCGTGTGACCAAGACTGGGTAACTTAGTTCCAGGTCCTAGAGATCCCAATACAAAGCGTGGTTTCTCAGGGGTAGAAAACGCATCTGCTGCCTCGCGCGCGATGACACCACCAGCATAGGCGAGTTCATATATGCGGTCTTCAATTCCGTATTCGGCTAAATTCGCCCAGTTCGCTCCGAAAGTATTTGTCTCAATGGCGTCAACACCGACCTTGAGATATTCATCATGAACCGAACGCACCACATCGGGACGGGAAACATTGAGGATCTCGTTGCAGCCCTCATGACCCTGAAAATCCTCAAGGGAGGGATCGG
>JBIIRQ010000031.1:0-6876 GCA_044341445.1 Candidatus Planktophila sp. | reverse complement strand
ATCACATGGGTTATCGATCCACTCGATGGAACAGTTAACTATTTTTATGGCCTACCAGGGTGGAATGTCAGCATCGCCGCGCGCGATGAAGAGGGATCACTTGTTGGAGTTGTTGCAGCACCAACGATTAATTCGCTCTGGTATGCAATTCGCGGAGGCGGCGCATTTCATAACGGTCAAAAGATTGGCTGCACATCCAATGTCGCACTCGATCGCGCACTCCTTGGAACCGGATTTGCCTATGACGTGGCAGATCGCGCTATACAGATTGCAATGGTGGCATCACTTCTTCCGCGCACGCGCGACATAAGACGGATGGGTTCAGCAGCAGTTGATCTCTGCCACGTTGGAATGGGCGCACTAGATGGATATTTTGAGCATGGCCTCAAAGAATGGGATTGGGCAGCAGGTGCCCTTGTTGCTACAGAGGCAGGTGCGCACGTTGCCCATGTCGGGGATAGCGCGCGCAAGCTCACGGTAGCGGCCGGTCCGGGCCTCTTTCCGGTGCTACAGGAAGCGCTCGCACGCGTAGAGATCTAGCCCCTCTCGCCCGATTTACGCTCAAGGCCCCTTATGTGGCAAGATAGGCGGTCTGCGCTGCTACACAGTAAGCGCCGAAGTGATCGAAAAGAAATCTGAGGACGAAAATGAACATTCTTGATGCCGTTGATGCCAAGTCATTGCGTAAGGACATCCCACAGTTCCGCGCTGGCGATGAGCTCAAGATCCACGTTCGCGTGATCGAAGGTTCTAAGAGCCGTGTTCAGGTCTTCCAGGGAATTGTTATCCGTCGTCAAGGAGATGGCGTCCGTGAGACATTTACCATTCGTAAAGTCTCATACGGTGTCGGAGTAGAACGTACCTTCCCAGTACACACCCCAGTTATTGAAAAGATTGAACTCGTCAAGAAGGGCGATGTACGTCGCGCCAAGCTTTATTACCTGCGCGATCTTCGCGGCAAGGCTGCCAAGATTCGCGAAAAGCGCGATGGCGTTGAAGGTTACGGTGATGGAATTCTTTCGACCCCAGAACCAATCGTTGAAGCCGTTGTTGAGCCAGTTGTTGAAGCCGTCGTAGAGGCTCCAGTTGAAGTTGTTGCAGAAGCACCTGCTGAGATTGTTGCAGAAGCACCTGCAGAAATCGTGGCGGAAGAAGCTGCTCCAGCTGATGATGCCGCAACAGATAAATAAGCTGAGTCACAAACCCCGCCGCTCATGATGCGTAAGGGTTCGTTCTTTCGCGAACTTCCAATCCTGGTTGCGCTCGCAATCATTGTTTCATTATTTATCAAATCTTTCCTGGTGCAGTTTTTCTTTATTCCATCAGGGTCGATGGAGAACACACTTCAAATTAATGATCGAGTCGCCGTTAATCGTCTCCCATTTTTTCACGACAACATTGAGCGCGGTGATGTCATAGTTTTTCGTGATCCTGCAGGCTGGCTCGCAGATCCAGGTGAATCATCGGGAAATAGAGTGATCGGTGCGATAAGGGATGGTCTTGTCCTTGTAGGCATCGTGCCAAATCCAGCCAAGCAATATCTGGTCAAACGTGTGATCGGTGTGGCCGGTGATCAAGTAATCGCTAAAGACAAGGTCTTAACTATCAACGGGAAAGAAACCTTTGAGCCGTATATTTTTGCTGGAAACACACCAAGTGATACAGATTTTAATGTGACAGTGCCAGAAGGAAAAGTCTGGGTGATGGGAGACCATCGCGGTGCAAGTGGCGATTCACGTGTGCATCAAGATGATATTAATAATGGAATGGTTCCAGTCGATAAAATCACTGGACAAGCTTTTGGGATTATCTGGCCACTTAATCGATTAGGGGCTATCTCATCCCATGACCCACTTGCGAAAAAGTGAGTGACGACAGAGTAACTGATGTGAGGGTAATCGAAGATCGACTGCTTGCTGCCGGTATTTCACCGTTTGCGGGAGTCGATGAAGCAGGGCGAGGTGCTTGTGCCGGACCTCTCGTTATAGCGTCAGTCATCCTTAAAGATCATCGCAGTCCAGAACTGCAATACGTACGCGACTCCAAAGAGTTATCAGAAAACATGCGTGAAGAGTTATTCGACGTTGTCAGTAATGCAGTAACATCAATGAGCGTGATTATCGTTTCTCATGATGAGATTGATACGCGCGGAGTTCATGCCGCCAATCTCGATGGCATGAGGCGAGCAGTACAAGGTCTAGATATTGCACCTTCCTATGTTCTTACTGATGGATATCCGATTGCTGGTTTAGCAACTCCAAACCTTGCAGTATGGAAAGGTGATCAAGTGGTGACGAGCATTAGCGCTGCATCAATTATCGCTAAGGTGACTAGAGATCGAATTATGCGAGAGCTAGATAGTGTCTACCCGGTCTATGGGTTTAAATCTCACAAGGGATATATCACTAAGGCGCACACAACCGCCCTTGAAAAACATGGAGTATCGCCGGTTCATCGCAGATCTTTTGCAAATATCGCAGCACTTCTCTAATTTACCCACAGCGAGAGTAGCTCTGATCACGCACTGCTTACTTTCATATCTACCCTGCCCTCATGACTGGTGCACACGTAAAGAAAAGTAGAAATCGACAGATAGGCGCATTTGGCGAAGCAACTATCGCTGCCTATCTACTGTCGAGAAATTTTGAGATTATCGATCGAAATTGGCGAATCAAGGAAGGCGAAATTGATCTCATCGCCTCTGACCAGAGCGGGGTTATCCACTTTGTCGAAGTAAAAACACGATCATCCCTTGCCTTTGGTGATCCGCTAGAAGCGATAGATAGAAGCAAGGCGCGAAGGTTGCAACGACTGGCTCTAGCGTGGCTAGTGACTAGCCACCATTTCGGGCATGAGTTCTCTATTGATGTTGCCGCAGTGTTATTAGCCGCTGATGGATCTCACACAATCGATTATCGCGAAAATATTCTATGAGCCTGGGGCGTTCGATTTCGATGGGGCTAGTCGGATTAGCTGGTAATACTGTGATCGTCGAAGTTGATATCAGTGATGGTCTGCCACATTACAATCTTTTAGGACTTCCTGATGCAGCCCTGACTGAATCGCGCGATCGTGTGCGTGCAGCGCTGACAAATAGCGGTGAAAGCTGGCCGAATCGCAAGGTGACAGTCTCGCTTTCACCTGCCTGGTTACCTAAGAGTGGATCTAGTTTTGACTTAGCGATTGCACTTGCAATCTTGGTTGCTCACGGGCAATTACCACAAGACTCGATTGATTCAACTCTCATACTCGGTGAACTAGCACTCGACGGAACGATTCGAGGAGTCAATGGTGTATTGCCCGCCCTTATCGCCGGACAACGTGATGGAATCGAAAAAGCAATTGTTCCTGTGGCAAATATTGGTGAGGGCGCTCTACTCGAATCGATGAATGTTCTTGCCTTTACAACACTAAGCCAACTTCTTGTATTTCTGCGCACTGGCTCTGGAGAAAGTGTTCTGCCTCCAATAAATTCCGAGCACGCTGAAACCTTTCTCGATTTTGAAGATGTGGCAGGCCAATCATTGGCGCGCTTTGGAGCAGAAGTTGCTGCAACTGGTGGACATCATCTCTTGCTGATTGGACCCCCCGGTGCCGGAAAGACGATGATCGCATCTCGAATTCCAACTATTTTGCCGCTTTTAACAAGTGATCAAACTCTTGAAGTAACGGCGCTGCATTCTGTGGCAGGAACGCTCTCTCAACGCTCACCCATGTCACGCATGCCACCAATAGTTGCGCCACATCACAGCGCTACTCGAGTATCTATGGTTGGTGGTGGCTCACATGTCATCCGACCCGGTGCTTGTTCACTTGCTCACCACGGAGTTCTCTTTATCGATGAAGCTCCCGAATGCGCTACTGGAATTCTGGATTCTCTGCGCCAACCACTTGAATCCGGCACGATCACGATTGCACGTAGCGTCGGAAATATCACCTTTCCTTCACAGTTTTTATTAGTCCTTGCCGCTAACCCATGTCCCTGCGGAAAATTCACGGGCCGTGGATTGGGATGTAGTTGTTCATCGCTTCAAGTGCGCAGATACCTAGGAAAGCTTTCCGGACCACTGATGGATCGCATCGATATGCGCATCACTGTTGAGCCGGTCGGACGGACAGATATTGCATCTACTGAACTTGGAGAATCTAGCGTTGTTATCGCCCAGCGAGTACTTGCAGCTCGCTCTGTAGCACGTGAACGTTTTGCAGGAAGAGGATTCGAACTCAATAGCGCAATTCCTGCTCGCTCATTACGCACTGATTTTAAACCCGATCGGAGCGCTATGAACTTTCTACATGATCATCTTGATCGTCAACTCTTAACGGCCCGCGGTCTCCACAAAGTAATCCGCCTGAGTTGGACGCTAGCTGACTTAGCTGGACGAAATCAACCGACTCTTGCCGATGTGATGAAGGCATACACCTTGCGCGAAGGAGGAATATCGTGAATCCAGAGAAGGCTGCCCGATTAGAACTCTTTGCAGCGATTGAAGGAGGCAGTACTTTTTGGACGAGTGAGATTGCTTCTCAAGGAGTAATTCAAACCCTCCACTCAATCAAAGATGGTTTTTATCGCTCGAGCAAAGGTGAGAAGACCCTTTCACAGATACATCCAGGTGGTGCCGCTGCACTTTCGGCCCACATCGACAAAGCTGGAGGAGTTTTTCTCACACCTGAAGATTTAGAGTGGCCTACTCAACTCAACGATCTAGCAGCAATGCCAATCGGACTCATTGTTAAGGGAAGAGTTGAATGTTTAAGCCAGCGCTCAATTGCCATCGTAGGAACGCGTAATCCAACACCGTATGGAGCACGTATTGCCAGTGATTTTGCGGCAGGTTTTGTTGATCGCGAATGGCTCATTGTCAGTGGTGGTGCATACGGAATAGATACGCATGCTCATAAAGGGGCGCTAATAGCCGAAGGTGCAACAATCGCTGTAATCGCAAGTGGGATCGACATTAACTATCCGGCCGGCAACGAAAGGCTCTTTGCAGAAATTGCCGAACTAGGTGCGATTGTGAGCGAGGTAATGCCAGGTACTCCTGCATTTCCATCTCGATTTCTTACACGTAATCGAATTATCGCCGCACTGTCAAAGAGTACGTTGGTGGTTGAAGCAGCCTTTCGTAGTGGCTCACTTCGCACTGCACGAGATGCGGCAGAGTTACTGCGTCCTGTTATGGCTATTCCTGGTCCAATCAATTCACCAACATCTGAAGGTACTCATCGCTTAATTGGTGAGCGAGCGGCAGAGATCGTTACATCTGTGGCTGATGCGATAGAGCTTATTTCGTCACTGGAGGACTCGTTTAGGTAAATACCTTGCGCTGATGGGAGAATACTCCTATGAGTGAATTTCGTTCGGGCTTTGTCGCCATCGTTGGCCGCCCGAATACTGGTAAATCCACTCTCATTAATGCCCTCGTTGGTTCCAAGATTGCGATTACTTCTCCGCATCCCAACACGACCCGTCACGCAATTCGCGGACTTATCAATGGTGATGATTTCCAGGCGGTACTAGTTGATACGCCAGGTATACATAAACCGAAGACTCTTCTTGGCCATCGCCTCAATGCCGTTGTCAGCGAAAGCCTTGACTCTGTCGACATCATTGTGATGTGTTTGCCAGCAGATGAGACTTCTGGGGCTGGAGATGTTTTCCTTGCACAAGAGATCGCTAAATATCCGCGTGCCAAGAAGTTTGCACTGGTGACAAAGACGGATCTGGTTTCGAAGAAGAATATTGCGGCGCGCCTGCTTGGAATTAATGAACTTGCTGTTGGATTTACGTGGAATGAAATCGTTCCGATTTCAGCTGCTATTCACGATCAGATCGATCTACTTGCGACACTGATCTCAAGAAATTTACCTACAGGGCCAGCCTTTTATCCCACCGATATGAAGAGCGATCAGAACATTGAACAGCTGATCTGTGAGCTGGTTCGTGAGGCCGCGCTGCGAGATGCACGAGAAGAACTTCCGCACTCAATTATGGTCACCATAGATGAGATGTCAGAGCGAGAGGAGAAGGGCTCTCGCCCCTTCTTTGATATCCATGCAACGATCCATGTTGAGCGAGATTCACAGACAGGAATTTTGCTAGGTCATCAAGGTCAGCAGCTAAAAGATATTGGTATGCGTGCACGGGCAGATATCGAACGCGAGCTTGGCGCACGAATTTTTCTCGGCCTGCATGTCAAAGTATCAAAGGAATGGCAGCGCGATCCCAAGCTACTTGAGCGGCTAGGTTTTTCTGAGAAGTAAGTTTTATACCTTTTCGCGACGATTAACTAGGTACGAGCCGATCATCACAAGTGGTAGTCCTACCCGAATTCCAATCGTAAGCTCTTCATTAAGAATAATGACACCAAGAATCACAGCTATTGCAGTATTCCAATATGTCACCACTGATGCGCGAGTTGGTCCGATCTCCTCAATAAGGGTGAAGAAGATCGCAAATGCGATGCCGGTAGAGAAGACCCCGAGTGCGATTACTGAAAGCGTCGCTTCAGTAGCAACCGCGTAATCAGGCCATAGCGCAATCGTGAACGGAAGATAGAAGATTGCCGTGATTCCCATGGCTACCGCGTTAATAGCAATTCCAGAGACATCTGGAAGTTTTTCACGAATCATGATGATGGCGTAGGCATAGGCAAAAGCGGCAACGAGGACCATAAGAATAGAGAGCGAATCTGAGGATCCAGTAATACTTTCGATTCCAACAATCAAAACAACTCCAACGAAACCAATACCAATTCCGAGTAGACGATTAAACTTAAGCGCCTCTTTATCGCCTTGAAAGTATGTGATGAGCGTTGACCAAATAGGAACAGATGCAATCAGAAGTCCTGCTAAGCCTGAAGAAATTTTCTG
>JBIIRQ010000030.1:0-6974 GCA_044341445.1 Candidatus Planktophila sp. | reverse complement strand
CATGAAGTCTGAGCGAGGACGAGACTGTTGTTAACTCAAAGGCATCTTCAGTTGCAATCATTACTCGTGGAAGAGTCGCAATGCTCATACATCAAGGTAGCCCTCGTAGATGTTCTTATCGTGTTAGACCTCGCTAGTTAAAGAATCTTTCCGATCGCAGCGGGGATGTAATCGATTACTTGAGATGCGGTGATCGGGCTACCCCTAGAGGCCAGTAGTGCAGCGGAATTATGTAGATAGGCAGCGCTAGCAGCCAGAAGCGCAAGGTGCTCTTTATCGTTGAGAATTTCGATGTAATTTGTCGCAACAAGTGCGCCAAGGATTCCAGCGAGTACATCACCGGTGCCAGCGGTAGCTAACCACGGTGTCGAGCTAGGTAACTCAATGAGATCTGCTCCTTGTGCAACAACAGTTCGTGAACCCTTTAACAAGACAATGACATCTAACTCTTGCGATGCTACCCGAGCCCATTTCTTCGGATCTCCTTCTATCGCCTCGGATTCGACGGTGATGCCACGGCTACTCAAGAGTCGAGAGAGCTCACCTGCATGTGGTGTGATCACAGTAGGTTGATCTAACTTTCCAGCTAGGTGAAGCGCTCCTGCATCAAGAATGGTTGGAACGCTCTGCTGTGCAATGAGCGTAAACCAGCGATGGCGCTGCCATGTTGTGAGATCGCTATATTTCTTTGCCTCGATCCCAGAGCCGGCAAGCCATGCAGTAACGGGTCCAGGTTGGACGACGACCTCTGGGTTTCTATGTAAGACAAGATGGGCTAGACCAGATGAACTATGAAAACGAATCATGCCAAGTCCGGTCGCCGATGCGGCTCCCGTAGAAAGGACTGCTGCACCGGGAAATTTTGCAGAACCCGTAATTACCCCAAGTACACCTCTGGAGTATTTGTTATCGAGATCGCTCGGAATAACAATAGATTTCTTGACATCTCTTGAACTCCATTTACGTATTGTCATAGAGCCACCCTAACTGCATTTTAATGAAGCGTAAGATCGGCAGTCCCTTGGAGCCAATCAGTAAAGCGAATATTAAGGTAGGCACTCATAGGGCTTGCGCAGTGAGGCCCTGCCTTCCATACCCGCGATGGATCTATGGGAGCTACTCGAATGAGTTGATCTTCATCTTCACATCGCACACGAATGGTCACTGCGTTCCCATCACGACTTGCCCGAACAGTCACCTCTTTCCCCATCCAATGAGGGACAGGCGCTAGCGACCAATCGGAGTTTAGCGCCGTGACAACAGCACCAACTTGTGGCAGCCCATCTGCACTTTCGACTCCAGCTTTTATCCAGTACTCACTATCGCTGTAGATAATTATTCCTGCCTGATCAAACTGTCCTATGTAATCTAATATAAATGAAACTTCCATAGCAGCACCGTCAGGAAAATCTGCGACTAGCGCATGTCCAGAGTCGTGGATGAATCCGTAGGAGGTATTTCGCCAGAAGTCACTTTCTGGAGCGGTCATAACCGACAGGTCGCCAGATTTTTCTTCGGATTGAAGTGGCGGATTGATCCATACACCGTCGCCCCACGCAATCTTTCTCATGGATTGATCCTACAGATCAGAATTTTATATGGCATTATTCAGAAATGCGCATCGCCGTCTTCTGTTCAGCATCGACCAAGATTGACCAAAAGTATGTTGATTTTGGCTTTGAAGTTGGCAAAGCGATTGCAGAACAGGGTTGGGATGTTGCTTGGGGCGGCGGGACTCTTTCAATGATGGGTTCAGTTTCACGTGGTGCTCGCAGCGTCGGCGGCAAAACATTTGGAGTCATTCCTCATAAACTTGTCGGTAAAGAGTTCGCCGATGAAGATGCGACAGAACTTTTCATCACCGAATCAATGCGTTCGCGAAAAGCCATGCTGGAGGATCTCTCCAATGGATTTCTTATCTTGCCCGGCGGAATAGGCACAATGGAAGAGTTCATGGAGATCTGGGTTGCTCGTCACCTGGGTTATCACCAGAAACCAATTGTGGTCTGTGACCCATTTGATTTCTACCGTGACCTTCGTGCTTTTCTGGTAACGCTTAAACGTGAGAGATTTACCAGCAGCGCCCATGACGAGCACTTGAGCTGGTCTGCCGAAATTCCTTCAGCCATCAAAGCTTTTCGTAACTCAATGCGACCACCAACTCTGATTTAGCCCCTCTAATTTGGCTATACCTTAACTGGGCAGCAGATAACTCAATTAAAGTGAATTAGGAATTTTCTGCTCTGCAGTCAGATTTGCCCGTCGAAAGACCAGAGTAACTCCGGTTGAGATGATCACGATAGAGAATGATCTACGCTCTGACTCTTCGTGCCGCATCTTTAAAGAGCTCAAGTGCATCTCGATTTAACTCAATTCCAAGTCCTGGCCGCTGTGGGATCGTAACTTTCCCATCTACCATCGTGACTTCATCAACCACCAACTCTTTGCGAAGTCGAGATTCACATAAAGCAGGTGGTAAAAATTCAAAAAATGGCATATGTGGAGTGACGGTAGCCAAATGTGCAGCTGCGGCAACGGAAATTCCGGTCTTCCACAGATGCGGTACCACAATTTTGTTATTTGCCTTCGCCATATTGCACACATTACGTGCTTCCGATAATCCTCCGACTCGGCCAATATCTGGCTGTACGACGCCAACATTTCCATACTTTATTAAGTCGGAGAATTCATACCGAGTACTCAACCATTCCCCTGAAGCAATTTTAATTGGGGTAGCTGCTACTAATTTCGATAAACCTTCAAGGTCATCTACCCAGAGTGGAGTTTCTACAAAGAATAGATCGAACTCTTGCCATGTATTAATAGTTTTTATCGCACGCTCAACAGAATCAAAAGCATATTGAACATCGACCATGAGAGTGAAATCTGGGCCTACTGCGTTCCTGACCGCTTTAATGACTTCAGTCATTTTTTCATCATCTTCTCTAATTCCCATATTTGCATAAGGTCCAGAGAAGGTTGTCTCTAATTTAGCTGCTCTAAAGCCCATCTCCTTTGCAGAGTGAGCCCACTTCACCATTGATGAGATATAGGCATCAAAAGAACCAACTTCGGGCTGCAGGGAAGCGTAAGCACCAAGGTGTTCTCGTGATTTTTCACCTAACAATTGCCACACTGGTTTATTCGCTGCTTTTCCTGCAATATCCCAAAGTGCCATATCTATAGCACCTAGTGCATTGATCAAAGCGCCACGTCTACCAGTCATTGCAGTCGCTTGGTATGCCTTCCACCAAAGCTTTTCGATCTCTAGTGGGTTCTCTCCAATCAACATAGAACCAAGACCTTGATCCATCGTGTGAGTGCCAGGTGCCTCAATGCATTCACGTGCGATCCATGGATTTAGATCAGTTTCACCAATTCCAACGATTCCCTCATCAGTATGGACTTCCACAACGAGATCATCTTGAGCAGAACTTGTTGCCGCTGGGTCATACTCTGGATCTAGAAGAACATGGCATTCAATCTTGGTAATTTTCATGTCAAGAATTTAAACTATCAAGCGATAGATGTAAATACCTTGCCTCAGATTGAGTTGGTGCGCCTAGACTTATCTTATGGACAGGCAAGCACAAAATAATGTGCATACATCCACAATATCAATCAAAGGCGCTGAACTTGGAGGGGAGAATCCACTCCCAATTTTTCGAAATCAAAAAAGGGATCGCTCCGTAAAGTTCCTCAATGAGTTCTCGGCAGAACAGTCCCATTTAGTTGGATATGAGACCGGCGAGATTTATCTCCCACACCGCTGGCAAGATAGATATACACGTGAATTGGCGCAAAAAAATATTGAGACGGTCGTACTGGAAAATGAACATTTACGAGCGACCTTCTTACCTGGGCTAGGTGGAAGGCTGTATTCACTTTTTAGTAAAGAGAATGAGCAGGAACTTCTCTTCACTAATCCAATTCTGCAATTTGCCAATCTTTCTATTCTTAACGCTTGGTTTTCTGGTGGCATCGAGTGGAACATGGGGCAGTATGGTCACACATTCGGAACTTGTGCCCCTGTTCATGTCGCGAAACTAAGCGATGAAGCTGGGAATGAATTTATTAGGATTTATGATTATGAAAGAACTCGAAACTTTTATTGGGCCATCGATTGTCACTTACCAAAAGGAGCAAAAAATTTAAGGGTGCATGTTCGAATCATTAATGATCGATCTGAAACCACGCCAATGTACTGGTGGACAAACATTGCAGTGCGCGAAACTCCGAAAGCCCGAGTATTCGGCAGTACAGATGAGGTTATCTTCGTGGATCAAGGCTTTGCTGGCTACGGGACCGGTAAGTTGCCGTATCTGCCGACGGTTGCCGATACCGACCTTTCGTTTCCACAGAATTTTCCATTTGCCAATGAATACTTCTTTCAAAATCCAAAATCAATGAACTTTCCCTGGGAGTCGATTCTCTATGAGGATGGCCACGTGTTTTATGAACGTAGTACCGCAACGCTGCGATACAAGAAGATGTTTTGCTGGGGAAATCACGTTGGGGGGCGGGGTTGGCAAGAGTTTTTATCTGATTCATCCTCGCCCAACTTTTCGCCATACCTAGAACTTCAAGCTGGGCTTGCTCCAACTCAGCTGCATGGCTATCAAATGGCGGGAAATTCTGAGATCACTTTTACGCAATTTTTCGGTAGCTTTGAAAAAACGGAAAATCAGCAACTATTGAATACCAAATGGTCAGCTGCTCAAGCGCACGTTGCAGAGCAGATAGAAGAGGCAATCCCGCAGGATTTAGTGGAAAGTGAGAACCTTCGATTTGAAAAACTGAATACCCAGCGACCAGAAGAGATTCTCTTTCATGGCAGTGGCTGGGGTTTTCTAGAACAGCAGAGGCGAGAGAGTTCTGGGGATCAAATCCCGGCAGGGCTTCGATTTGAACCTTCAGAGAACGCGCAGATCAGTGATTGGATTGAGCTTCTTAACACTGGCAACTATCCAGACCGTGATGTAACAAGTACCCCAACATCATGGATGGTGCAGAAAGAATGGATACTACTCCTAGAAAAGAGCACCCAAAACTGGTTGAGTGCTCTTCATATCGGAAATTACTATTTTGAAGTTGGAGAAAGAGAAAGAGCAATTGAGGAGTGGAGAAAATCTCTCCAACTTAATCCATCTCCATGGGCTTTACGTAATCTGGCAATTGCTGAAAGAGATGCAGAAAATCTGTCGTCCGCGTTGTCACTGTACGGAGAAGCAATCAGTAAATTTGGCGGAAAACTACATGATGCATTTTATGAGGAGTACCTGCAGTTATTAGTTAAGGCAGAAAACTATGAGGAGCTGTGGAGAATCTACGCAGAACTTCTAGCAACAAGAGTCCCAAGTGAGCGAATCGATTTGGCGGCCGCTAAGGCAGCGCTACAGCTAGGTCACTTCGAATTCTTGGCGAAGATATTCACTCGCACCTTTGCGCAGATTCGAGAGGGCGAGACAACTTTGGTTGCTATTTGGTTTGAGCATCAAGCAATTCTGGAAGCGCAGCGATTAGGGGTAGCCGTTGACGATCAGCTCAGAGAAAAGGTTCGTCACAGCACTCGTCCACCAAAAAATATAGATTTTCGGATGA
This sequence comes from Candidatus Planktophila sp., assembly GCA_044341445.1. Classification (GTDB taxonomy): domain Bacteria; phylum Actinomycetota; class Actinomycetes; order Nanopelagicales; family Nanopelagicaceae; genus Planktophila. The sequence continues at coordinate 1,373 of JBIIRQ010000030.1, read as the reverse complement.
TCGAGCTCTAATTCAATGATGCTGTGGTGGGACGGGTCGGACTTGAACCGACGACGACCGAATTATGAGTTCGGGGCTCTAACCAACTGAGCTACCGTCCCTTGCGGGGCTTGATCGAACTTTACTGCACTTAATCCTTTACAACTTTTCCTTTTGTGATTTTCTCCCGTTGAAATCCTCGCCGGCCCCAGAATTCCCAGAGGCCCATGGTGGAGAGGATGAGGGCAAAGCCGAAGAGGAGATCTTCAAGTGGGGCCGCCGCGACGCGAGTTCCGATGATTCCAGTTTCGTCATACATCACGATTGCTTTCCCGTCGGCGCGGTAATGGGTTAGCCACCAATTCGTCATAAGCTGAAACGGAAGGATGATTGAGTAAGAGATCCAAAAGGCTACTCGAGTAAGAAGTGAATTCTTAAAAACGAATAGATCAATCATTACAGCGATAACCACTGCTGCGATTGCAAGGTCGCTATAGATCACTTTTCATCCTTTCCGAATTCTTTTTCGCGCAGATGAGGTTTTACAGTCGTTACACCTTCAATGGTCAAAATTGCAGCCATTGGAACGATGATAAAAAAGAGAAATTCTTCAAGAGGAATTCCGTATGGCCCATAGATACCAATCATGCGGTCACGATTAAAAAACCAATGACCTTGAGAAATTGCGTATGCATCCCATACTAGAAAAACGGTGCTAACAGGGAGGATGCTGATGAGCGCTCTCTTCCAGCGACGAAGAACACCTGTCTTTAAGACCACTTCAAGCCAGAAAGAACCAAAGACAGTGAAGGCGAGCATCGCCATGTATCCAAATTTTGCCACGCCGAATCTTCTCATAAACCCCTTTGGTAGGGTTGGTTACAAGGGGGTTCGACATGAAATCTGGTGAGGTGAAACTCTTCGAAGGCATCAGGAATTTTTCTAGTTTCGCAATCCTCGCCGGGATAATCCTGTCGCTGATCTTCTCACAAGTATTGGGAGAAAGTTCTATGCAATGGCAAGTTGTCATTGCAATCGCCGCCCTAGCAATAGGTATTCCACATGGAGCACTCGATCACCTTGTGACCTTGCCCAAGTCGCGCCCGCTTGTCATGGCTAGCTTTATCGTTGTCTACGTTCTCATTGCGATTGTGGCTGTCATCGCAATATTAAATTTCAACGTTGTGGGATTTGTCTTTGTATTAGTTATGAGCGCTGTGCATTTTGGAATCGGAGACGCCGCCTTCATTAGCGAGCTTGATCGCAGACAGCCGGTTTCGATACGACTTCCTCGTGCTATCTATGCCATCAGCGCTGGTTCGATTCCAGTTCTTATTCCTTTGGTAAATAGCGCTAGTACAGATGCGCTGGCCCAAGTAAATCCCTTACTTATT
>JBIIRQ010000041.1:0-6289 GCA_044341445.1 Candidatus Planktophila sp. | reverse complement strand
TCAATCTACTGTGTGGGCGGTGAGGGTTTCGAACCCCCGACATCCTCGGTGTAAACGAGGCGCTCTACCACTGAGCTAACCACCCGGGCCGTGCTTTCGTACCTGCGCATACTACTTTAAAGATGCAAAAGTACGAAAACGAGGCTTAATTAAAGGCTAGCGAGCGCGTTCTTGTACTCAATGAGATTGCGGGCATCACCAAGTCCATTGATGATCTGCCAGGCGAGGTTTCCATTCTTATCAACGATAAATGTTCCGCGCACTGCACATCCACGCGCATCATCGAAAACACCGTATGCCTTTGCAGCTTGGCCATGTGGCCAGAAATCTGCAAGAACTGGAAACTTATAACCTTCTTGTTCTGCAAATGCACGTTGGGCATACATAGGATCGCAAGAGATTGCTAGCAATTGCACATCATCATTTTGGAATGAACCAAGATCATCACGAAGTGAACAGAGTTCACCGGTACAGATGCCTGAAAATGCGAATGGGTAGAAAAGAATAACAACATTCTTCTCGCCTTTAAATGATGAGAGAGTGACAGCAGTTCCATGCTGATCCATAAGAGTAAAATCTGGTGCTGGAGTTCCAATAGTTAATGTCATGCGAGAAACTTAGCGTTTGCCAGCCTTGCGTGCCACTAGACGAGTTCCTGCCCAATCTTTTGCTACAGCGAGCGTTGATGTTTGACTAAGACCTGCAATCGGAGCAGCATCTTGAATCTCACTCGAATCAACATGTCCATCGCGACCAAGCTTTGGCGTTAATACCCAGATAGGCCCTGTCTCGGTGAGATAGGTAAGTGCATCCATTAACTCATCGACAAGATCGCCATCACCCTCACGCCACCACAAGAGGACTGCATCGACGACCTCACTGGTTTGACCATCGATAAGTTGGGTACCAGTAATCTCTGAAATCTCACTACGCAAGACGTCATCACAATCTGACCCATAACCCACTTCGAGAATGAGCTCTCCGGCTGCAAATCCCATTCGCACTGGCACGGGAGAAGTCCACCCCACATGTGACCACTTTGACAAGGGTTTGGAGGGGTAATTACTTTCCAGGAGAGCGCCTGCAGATTTACCCTATAGATTTCCCCTAGAGCGGATTTAGCGCGAGAATATGGCCCATGAGTGGAATTTTTGATGCGCCAGATCAGAACGTTGACCAATTAGTAGATATCGATCCCACCGAGACCGCCGAATGGCAGGCATCCTTTGATGCAGCCCTAGAACATGCCGGCCCTGTTCGCGCTCGTTATCTGATGCTCAAGCTTTTGCAGCGCGCCCATGAAAAGCAGATCGGTCTTTCAACTCTTCGCAATACTGATTACATCAACACGATTTCACCAGAACATGAACCTGACTTTCCCGGCGACGAAGCGATCGAACGTCGTATCCGCCAATACATCCGTTGGAATGCAGCGATGCTGGTTCATCGTGCGCAACGTCCAGGAATCGGCGTCGGTGGACATATCTCAACGTATGCATCCTCTGCCTCTTTATATGAAGTTGGTTTCAACCACTTCTTCCGCGGAATGGATCATCCAGGCGGCGGCGATCAAATCTTTTTCCAAGGACATGCCAGTCCAGGAATGTATGCCCGCGCATTCTTAGAAGGACGACTCTCTGAAAATCAGCTCGATGGATTCCGCCAAGAAGTTTCTCACCCAGGCGGTGGGCTCTCTTCATATCCGCATCCACGATTGATGCCAGATTTCTGGCAATTCCCAACTGTTTCTATGGGAATTGGTCCCATCAATGCAATTTATCAAGCACGCTTTAATAGATATCTTCAGAATCGTGGAATTAAAGATACGAGCCAACAGCACGTGTGGGCATTTCTCGGAGATGGTGAAGTTGATGAAGTGGATACTCTCGGCGCAATCGGTTTGGCTTCGCGCGAGAATTTAGACAATCTCACCTTTGTAGTCAACTGTAATTTACAACGCCTTGATGGCCCAGTTCGTGGAAATGGAAAGATTATCCAAGAGCTTGAATCAACATTTGTCGGTGCGGGTTGGAATGTCATCAAGGTTGTATGGGGTCGCGACTGGGATCCACTGCTAGCGCAAGACCGAGAAGGTGCACTTGTAAATCTGATGAATACGACTCTCGATGGTGATTACCAAACCTTTAAAGCTGAATCTGGTTCTTATGTCCGTGAACAGTTCTTTGGTCGCGATCCACGTACAGCAGCAATGGTTGCCAATTGGTCAAATGAACAGATCTGGGGACTTAAGCGCGGTGGCCATGATTACCGCAAACTCTTTGCTGCCTATACCGCTGCTATGGAACCTAATGGAAAGCCAACAGTTATTTTGGCAAAGACAGTTAAGGGTTGGACACTGGGATCTACATTTGAAGGTCGTAACTCAACCCACCAAATGAAGAAGATGTCGCTTGAAGATATTGTGACTTTCCGCGATCGTCTCGGTATTCCTCTTGCAGATGACAAGCTCGATAAATACACACCTGCCTATTACAAGCCAGCACCAGATTCAGAAGAAGCAAAGTATCTGGCAGAGCGCCGCGCAGCACTCGGTGGATCAATACCACGTCGTCGTGCAGCGTCAAAGCCACTGGCCATGCCAGCAGACTCTGTCTACGAGAGCGTGAACCGTGGATCGGGCCAGCAAGAGATTGCAACAACAATGGCATTTGTTCGCATGCTCAAAGATCTTGTGAAAGATCCGGGGTTGGGTGCACGAATCGTTCCGATTATTCCTGATGAAGCTCGCACCTTTGGAATGGATTCACTCTTTCCAACGATGAAGATTTACTCACCGCACGGCCAGAAGTACACAGCCGTTGATCGTGAATTAATGCTCTCCTATAAGGAATCAACTTCCGGTGTGATTTTGCATGAAGGCATTAACGAAGCTGGATCGACTGCTTCATTTACCGCTGTCGGAACGTCGTATTCCACGCACGATGAGCCAATGATTCCAATTTATATTTTCTATTCAATGTTCGGCTTCCAGCGCACAGGAGATGCTTTCTGGGCTGCAGCCGATCAATTAGCGCGTGGATTTGTGATGGGCGCAACCGCTGGCCGCACCACACTTAACGGAGAAGGTTTACAGCATGAAGATGGACATTCTCATCTTCTGGCATCAACTAACCCTGCTGTCGTCTCGTATGACCCAGCATTTGCCTACGAAGTAGGACATATCTTTAAAGATGGCCTTCGTCGTATGTACGGAGAAAATAGTGAGAATATCTACTATTACATCACCGTCTACAACGAGCCATACCTTCACCCGGAAGAGCCAGCAAATCTCGATGTTGCAGGTCTCTTAAAAGGTATCTATCTCTTCCGCTCAGGTGAGCGCCAGCGAAAGAAGAATGCACAAATTTTGGCATCTGGTGTTGCAGTCAACTGGGCACTGAAAGCGCAAGAACTTCTCCAGAAAGATTGGGGAGTCAGTGCGGATGTATGGTCGGTAACTTCGTGGAATGAGTTGCGCCGCGATGGTCTGGCAGTTGATCGACACAATCTTCTTCATCCTGCGAGTAAAAAGAGTGCATACATCACCGATCGCCTTAAAGGTGCACAAGGACCGGTAATTGCCGTCAGTGATTACATGCGCACCGTACAAGATCAGATTGCTCCATGGGTCGAACAAGACTTCGTCTCACTTGGTACCGATGGTTTCGGACTTTCAGATACTCGCGGAGCTCTACGTCGCCACTTCAAAGTCGATGCAGAATCAATTGTTGTACGAACTCTCGCTCAGCTGGCTCAATCAGGGGAAGTAAAGGATTCAGTTGTGCAAGAGGCGCTCACTAAATATCGCCTTGATGACATCTCCGCGGCAGATCCTGGCAACACCGAAGGATCTGGCTGATCCTTTTTGTGGGCCTGTTGTAATTGTTAAATTCCTTTTACAACGCGAGACATAAAGGCGACAGAGATCAACATAAGCCCTGGAATGATAAGGGCGATGGCAATCGAGCCCGTAAATTGGGCGGTCCATGCGATCACTGTCTTGGTAATAAGAATAAGAACGGCATTAACTGCGCCTAATTGACCGATAACAATGGCGCTGTGCTGTGGTGAACGAGCATTGGCGGCGGTGTGAAGAGCTGCTGATAAGAACGACGAGCCAAGGCCGCCGATTGCAAAGCCCGTAATTGCACATGCGAAAGCAGCGCTTTTCGAAACGTCAATAAGCATATTTGATGCCGTGATAAAGCCAATAAAGCCAAGGCCGCCGACGATACTGCCGATTTTGACCATTGTTTCTAGCGGTATGCGGCGGAGAATAATGTGAATCCACAACCGCCCAGCAATGAGCGCCAGCAGACTAGCGATATACGGAATTGTCGCCAGCGATCCACGTACTCCAATAGTCTCCTTACTGTAGATAGCCGACCAATCTCCAGTCGCAAACTCAACTATGAGTGCACAGACTAAGGCTGAAGAAACAAGTACATCAATTCGAAAAGATCTAAATAAATCGAAGATGTTAAAGTCATCTTTCTCGCTAGTACTTCGTTTAATCAATTCAGGTTTTAGCTTTGAAATGAAATATAGAATTGCAAAAAAGAGAATGATGCTCAGCGTAGTGATGTGAAGAGTTATGCTGACAAAGTCAACTAATATTCCTGAAAGAATAGCGGTTACAACTGCACCAATAGTCCAATAGCCCTGCTGCCTACTTAAGACCATCTCACCGGCACGGTCTTGCGCTTGAAATGCTTGAGCAGTAATGGCGGTATGGAAGGTGGAGATCACTGCACCGTTAATCATGTTAAAGAGAATAAAGAGTGGCTCTGACTCAAGATGGACAAGGGTGACGATGGCTATGCATATACTAAAAGTTGAAAAAATCAGTACTCGTCGTGATCCATATTTTTGAACCAAATGTCCTGATGAGATCATCGCAATGAGCGAGCCAATCGAACCAAGGCTTATATAAGTCCCGAATTCACCATTGGATAGGCCGAGATTTGCTTTTACTTCAGGAAAACGTGGCACCCAACTCATTATCTGGAATGCAAAGAGAAAGAAGATTATTCCGATATAACGCTTCTCTTCAGAAATAGTCAGCTTTGGATTAGAAGAGGGCATTGGCCAGCTCCGCTCTTGCTTTAATGACTCGGGGATCTGCTGGGTCTACCAGTGAGAAGAGATCGAGCAGGCGATTCTTTACCGTTGTTCGCTCATCGCCCGTTGTTGCTTTTACTAACGATAACAAGCGCAGAAAGGCAGGTTCAACGGTTCCAGTCGCCACTTCGATATCGGCGCATGACATCACTGCATTGATATCTGATGGGTTTGTATTTGCCGCGGCAAGAACCAGGGCGGGGTCCAGCCCGACAATACGTAACTGTAATTGCGTATGTGCCAAACCTAATTTTGCATATGGATCGCTTGGTTTACGTGCTACAAATCGCTTGTATGCATCTTCAGCCGCTGTCAGATCCCCCGCCTCTAGCGCAGCGAGTGCTTCAACTTCCTCCGGCTCTAACTTCTCTTCCGGAGCGCTACCAATTCCTTGTTCTGCTGCAATAGTGAGCAGTTTTACGATGATGCTCTTTGTTGCGTCCTCGCTTACCGCTTCTTCAAAGAGAGGAATAGGTTGGCCGCCAACCAATGCAACCGCGTATGGAACTGTTCGCACCTGGAGCGCGTTAGCAACTTCTGGGGCTCGATCAATATCAACGCTTCCCAATTCCCACGCGTTATTGTCTTCACTATGTAACTTATCCAGAATCGCAAGTTGATCGAGGGATTGTGGTGATCGGCTCGTCCAGCAGAGCAGGATTACCGGCTTACTCTTTGAGAGTTCGACAAATTCAGAAGCTAAATTCTCTTTCGTTACCTCTTTTCCACAATTAAGTGTGGATGGCGCGACGGCAGGTTTTCCGAGAGAACTTAAATCAAAGGCTTGCCCGAAATTAGGAGGCAGTGCCATGTAACTCAACCCCCGAATCTCGCCTCATTGGAAGTACATCTTGAATATATGACAGCGCTGCATACTCTAGTCCAACATCGTGGCCAGCCTTCTCACTTAAATACCACCGATGTTCCAGAGTCTCATGGAAAAATTGTGCAGATTCGATTCGGCCCTGTAATTCAGGTGGAATGAGTGAAACGGTCGGATAAAAAACCGTTTCTAACCAGCGCTTTGCTGACTCGTGCATCTGGGGATGTGGCAACTTTTCACGACCTCTGAAGCGATCAAAGGAGGCGAGCAATCTCTTTGCTTGAAGTTCTTCGGTCTCCAGGCCCACAAGTTCACGTAGTCGATTTTGATGGTAGCCCGCCTCAA
>JBIIRQ010000029.1:0-7076 GCA_044341445.1 Candidatus Planktophila sp. | reverse complement strand
CTTGATTCCAGTGCAACGTGCTCTGCACGGTGAAACAACACCTGGAAATGAAAATCTAAAAGATCTCAATCTTCGCGAAAAGATTACGATTGCACCTGTTATCGCAATCATTATCTTCCTAGGTTTCTATCCTTCGCCGCTCCTTAAGGTCATAAATCCCGCTGCTGCACATATAGTGCAACAGCAGGGATATAGCGATCCTGCACCAACGATGAATGGAGGAAAGTAAGTGGGTACCTTTACATCTCCAATCCTAAATTATGGAATGCTAGCTCCAATTTTGGTGGTCCTTGCAGGCGCTGTCGCAGGGGTGCTGATTGAGGCATTTGCTCCGCGCAAATCACGCGCTTCATCACAGTTAGCTCTCTCTGTATTTACCTTAGTTATTGCCCTAGCCGCATTGGTTCGCACGCGTGGAACGTACTCATCAAAGGCTGCCATGAACACTGTCACCTTCGATGGCGCGGGCTACCTGCTACAAATGGCAATCTTGATTATTGCGATTATTGCGATTCTACTTCTAGCCGATAGCGATAAATTCGCAGCAGCTCCAACTGCTGCTCCAGGTTCAGATGAAGAGCGTGAAGCGCAGGCCGCAAATATTCGCGTGACAGAGGTTTATCCACTGACGCTCTTTGCAATTGGTGGAGCGCTCTTATTTACCGTTGCAACAGATCTGATCACACTCTTTGTTGCACTAGAGGTTCTCTCCTTACCTCTCTATCTCATGGCAGGGCTGGCACGTCGACGTCGTCTAGCATCACAGGAAGCTGCGCTGAAGTACTTTCTTCTCGGCGCATTTTCTTCTGCATTCTTCCTCTTCGGAGTCGCCTACCTTTATGGATACTCAAACTCAATTACCTACTCGGGTATTGCAGCTGCGATCACCGGTGGCACCGCCAATGATGTCTTTCTATTAATCGGTATCTCCTTCGTTAGCGTTGGCTTACTCTTTAAAGTCAGCGCAGTCCCATTTCATTCATGGGCCCCGGATGTCTACCAAGGATCACCTACAGCGGTCACTGCATTTATGGCCGCAGCTACAAAGGTTGCTGCTTTTGGTGCGATGCTCCGTATTTTCTACGTCGCTTTTGCCGGTGATGTATGGCAGTGGCGCCCAATGCTCACTGCAATCGCCTTGATCACTATGGTCTTTGGTTCACTTGTTGCGATTTCGCAACGTGATGTCAAGCGCATGCTTGCCTATTCATCGATCGCTCATGCCGGCTTCTTGCTATCTGGAATTATTGCACTCAATAAATCTGGCCTTGATGCAACAATCTTTTATCTCTTTGCATACGGTATTGCAACGGTCGGTGCTTTTGCCATCGTTTCACTTATCAATGATGCATCAGGTGAAGTGACCGATCTCAATCGCTGGGCAGGTCTGGGAAAGAGATCACCATGGATTGCAATTGCATTCTCCTTCCTCCTCCTTGCATTTGCCGGAATTCCGCTCACCAGCGGATTCGTTGGAAAATTCTCGATCTTCTCTGCAGCCTACGAGAGTGGAAACACAGCAATTCTGATCACCGGTGTCCTCTCCTCTGCAATTGCAGCCTTCTTCTACATTCGCGTAGTTGTTTTAATGTTCTTCAAAGATCCGGTTGAGGATGGAACAAGCGTTGTGATTCCATCTATTTACACACGAATCACGATTCTAGTTTCACTTGCCATCACACTCATACTGGGAGTATTTCCAGCCCCTGTTCTTGATTACATCTCTCAAACTGCCTTCTTCCTCCGCTGATGTCATCCTTCGGTATTGCCGATCTTTCACCAGCACTTGAGGCAGATCTTGCCAAGCGGATGCTCGAAGTTGAAGCGCTGTTGCGCTTACAGATTGAGGGCAAATATCCACTTGTTATAGAAACTTCTCGCCATCTAGTTGAAGCGGGAGGCAAACGACTTCGCCCGCTACTGACATTGATCACATCACATTATGGAGATCCCACTGCACACGGCATTATTGAAGCAGCAGTTGTCTGCGAGTTAACACATGTAGCAACTCTCTATCACGATGATGTGATGGATGAAGCCCCACTCAGGCGCGGTGTGCAGAGTGCAAATAGCCGATGGGGAAATACCGTTGCGATTTTGACCGGTGATTATCTCTTTGCACGCACCTCAGATATGTTGGCGGACTTAGGTCCGGCGGCTGTTCACCTGCAAGCACAAACATTCGAACGCCTCGTCATTGGACAGATTATGGAGACGCAAGGACCAGCCGACGGTGGCGACCCATTACAGCACTACCTCAATGTCGTTGCAGATAAAACAGGTTCACTTATTGCTGCAAGTGCTCAATTCGGTGCGATGCTTGCTGGTGCACCGAGCGAGCAGATCACCGCACTGGCAGCCTTCGGCGAAAAAATTGGAATCACCTTTCAGTTAGTCGATGATGTGATCGATATTGCTAGTCAATCTGATGAGTCAGGCAAGACACCTGGTACTGATCTCAAAGAGGGCGTTCCAACTTTAGTGACTCTCAATGTGATGAAATCTACCCGTGCGCAAGATCGCGATTTGCAGGAACTTCTTAAAGCTCCGATCAGTGACCAGGTTGTGATCAATCAAGTGTTGGATCAGTTACGTCAACACCCAGCCCTTGAGCAATCGCGCGAACAAGTACTGGGTATTGCTAATCAGGCACGTCAGCTATTGGGGCCACTGCCAGTAAATGATGCAACGAGTGCGCTCTTCTCGCTATGTGATGCTGTGATCGATCGTTCTGCCTGATTTAACAAGATCAAAAGTGAGGGCAAGCAAGGCTATCCAGATAACAAAGAATCCAGTCCAGCGCGCAGCCGGCATATCTTCGTTGAAATACCAGACTCCGATTGAAAATTGGATTGTTGGTGTGATGTATTGCAATAAGCCAATTAGAGTAAGTGGCAATCGATTTGTCGCTCCATTAAAGAGTAAGAGTGGAATTGCCGTGACTGCGCCAGCGCTGATGCAGAGCAGAGTGATTCCCCATGAGAGCCCAAATTGTCCCTGACCTTGGTTGCCAAGCCAGATGAGATAAGCCAGGTAGGCGCCACTTGAAATAAGTGTTTCAATCGAAAGTCCTTCAAGGGCTCCCAGCCCCAATTTCTTTTTCACTAAACCATAACTGCCCCAAGAGAAACCCAAGCCCAGCGCTATCCACGGCAGGCGACCATAATCAATTGTCAGAACTGCAACACCGAGCGTTGCAACACCGAGTGAAACCCACTGCAGTGGCCTCATCTTCTCTTTCAGAACAATGACACCCGTTGCAATAACAACTATGGGGTTGATGTAATACCCAAGCGATGCTTCAACAACATGGTTTGAGGTAGCGGCGTAGATATAGATAATCCAATTAGTTGAGATCAGAATTGAACTTAAGAAAAGACCCGCAACTATCTTTGGACGCTTCAATAGCGCGAGAGTTGAGCTAAGAGTCTTTGTCAGCCATAAAACGATAAAGCAGAAGACCAGTGTCCACACAGCGCGGTGAGAGACAATCTCGACTGCACTTGCCGGCTTAAGTAAAGGCCAATAGATCGGGAAGAGTCCCCAGAGTGTATAAGCGCTGACTCCAAAGAGTAGGCCGAGGCTTCTGACCTTAGCCTTTTCTTCGCTCATTGCTATCTAAAGTTCACAAATTGAACTGCAAAATCCCATTTACCATCTTTAATCATCGCGATGGCATCCTGCAGGTCATCGCGACTCTTACTTGTGACTCGCAATTCATCGCCTTGAATCTGACTCTTGACTGACTTTGGCCCCTCATCGCGAAGGAACTTTGCAATCTTCTTCGCATTTTCAGTGGAGATACCTTCTTTGAGAGGGCACGAAATCTTGTAGATCTTTCCTGAAAGTTGTGGCTCGCTTGGATCAATATGCTTGAGTGATACCCCACGCTTAATCATTTTATCTTTCACAACATCAAGGGTTGCCTTAGCGCGCTCTTCTGTATCCGCCTCGATACTAATCTTCTCTCCAGCCATTTCAATCTTCGCACCTGTGTTCTTAAAGTCAAAGCGAGTATCGATCTCGCGGATCGCTTGGTTGATCGCGTTATCAAGCTCCATGCGATCAATCTTGGAAACTACATCGAAACTGGAATCTGCCACAGGTGGAGCCTCTGCTTTCTTTGCTACAACTAGCCAATCGAGTGAAGAATCGCCTCGGCCATCGTCGGTGTTGGATATGAAGATTGAGTGCCAAGTCTAGTGACACTATCTGATGCGCAAGCGCACCCCAATGCAATTGCCTGTCGATCAGGTAGCCCAAGGGCTAATCCGACTGAAAATGCCCCTACAAATGCATCACCCGCACCTGTGCTGTCGATAGCGGTGACCTGGGGGGCGTGCACGCGCTCTACTCGTCCATCAAGGGTTGTAAAGGCTGCACCTTGATCACCAAGAGTTACTGCAAAACGAGTATTCAGAGTTCGTGCAAGTTCAAGAATAATCTCATCACTGGTTGGTTCTAAACCTTGCGGATGCATTCCCGCGAATTCACTCTCGTTAGGAATAATCCAATCGCTTAGCGCAATTAATTCTGGCGAAATCGCAGCAAAGGGGGCAGGGTTTAAAACAGTGCGCGCTCCATATGAGCGAGCTGTTGCGAAAGCCTGAATTGTGACTTCTTGAGGAATTTCAAGTTGGCCAATAACAATGTCGTACCCCTTCAAACTCTCAAGTGCAGATTTAGCCTCTGCCGGAGTCATTGCGTTATTGGAGCCTGGAACACAGATAATTCGATTGCTCCCATCGGGTTCTACCCAAATAGGAGCAACTCCACTGGCTCCGGAAGTTCGTGACACAAACGTCACATCGATACCTTGCTCTTGGAAATTAGAGAGAGTAGTGTCTCCAAATACATCGTCACCTAAAGTGTTGACCATCGAGACTCTTGCACCTAGACGTCTTGCCATCACTGCTTGGTTTGCACCCTTGCCACCAAAGCCCAATGCAAATGAATCACCAGTTACTGTTTCACCAGCATGTGGAACTTTTTTCACATATGCAACCATGTCAATCATTGTGCTGCCAACGACTACAACAAATGGCTGCTTCGACATTTAGCACTCCCCGCGACACGTAGAAATAAAAGCTGGACGCTCTAGACGGCAATGTACTCCACAAGATAGGTTATCTGCAATCGTTACCAGTATCGATTTTTTACCGACAAGTTTCTATCGAGAAGGAGACCAACGTTGTCCACTGTAACAATTACCGACGTGGCTAAACATGTCGGAGTTTCAGTTGCAACGATTTCGCGTCATCTCAGTGGTTTTACCGTCCGCAACGAAGAAAAAATTCGCCAGGCAATTATTGATTTGAACTATCGCCCAAGTGCTGCCGCAAGAAATCTCAAATCCGGTCGGACAGGCATCGTCGCAATCGTTGTCCCAGATATCACTAATCCTTTCTTTGCTTCAATTGTTGAAGGTGCAGAGAGCGCTGTCGGTGACGATCGAATGATCTTGCTTGTTAACACTGGAGATTCGCGTGAACGAGAAGAGAAGGCGCTCACTCAATTGTTTGGACGCGTTGACGGCGTCATCATGGCGCCACTGACTGAAGATGAAGAAGGCCCTTCATTTTTTAGCCAATTCGGCCTACCTATTGTCTTTGTTGACCGTGTAACTCGAGATGGCGAAAAATTCAGCTCAGTCCTGACTGATAATTCCCGAGGCGCAGCGGTTGCTACCGATTATTTGATCGGGCTAGGCCATAAGAAGATCGCGATGATTAGCGGTCCGCTGACCACAACTCCCGGCAAGAGACGAGCCGATGGCTTTCGCGCCTCGCTCAAGCAGGCGTCTCTCACCCCCCAATATTTCATCGAATCTGATTTCAGCGAAGCGGGTGGGTATGCGGCAATGTGCGCTCTTCTTGAGCGAGATGATGCACCGACTGCCGTCTTTACCGCCAACAACTTGATGACAATTGGCGCACTACACGCCCTGCGCGATCGAGGAATACAGGTTCCAGACCAGATCTCGATTATTGGATTTGATGACCTTGATTTTGCAGAACTTATTAGCCCTCCACTTACTGTTATCGCCCGAGATGCGCGTCTGCAAGGATCGCTAGCGATGCAGATGATGATTAAGCATCTCGCCACCGGGGTTAGCACCCCACCCGAGCATTCAATGGTCGATGTACAACTAGTTGAGAGAGGATCGTGTGCACCTCCCCGGGAGATGTAGACGATCGCTTTCAACAAGGTAGACCATTGAGTAAATGAGTGATCACTCAAATAAACAAAAGGAGAAATACCGAATGCAGAAGAAACTTCTAGGCCGCTGGGGAGTCATTGCACTTGCTGCAACCCTAACTGCCACAGTTGTTACCGGTTGCGGTAGCGATAGTGAAGATGCAGCAGAAAACCTTTCCGGAACAATTGGAATCGCCTATAGCCTAGGTGGACGCGATGTTCCAGGGTTTAACCAGCTTGCATATATCGGAGTAGAACCACTACTCGCAGCAAATGAATCTCTTGAGCTCATTGAGTCACAAGATAACCCAACAGCAACAGATGATCAGCGTGCTGAGCGTCTACGTCTGATGGCACAAAAGGGTGCTAACCCAATCGTTGTTGTTGGCTTTACATATGCCGCAGCACTTGCAAAGGTTGCGCCAGAATTTCCTGATACAACATGGGGAATCGTTGATGATTCATCTGTAACAGCACCAAACGTTCACAGCATCGTCTTTAAAGAAGAAGAAGGCTCATACCTCGTTGGTGTTGCAGCAGCATTGAAGAGCAAGTCAGGCAACGTTGGATTTATCGGTGGAGTTAATACACCGTTGATCGCAAAGTTTGAGGCTGGCTTCATCGCAGGCGCAAAGGCTGTAACTCCAGGAATCAAGATCCAGTCAACCTACATCTCTAACTTCCCAGATTTCTCAGGCTTTAACGATCCTGCAAAGGGATACGAAGCCGCTAAGGGTATGTACGAGAACGGCGCAGATGTTGTTTACGCAGCAGCTGGCGGAACCGGAACTGGTATGCACAAGGCTGCATCTGAGCTCGGAAAGTGGTCAATCGGCGTAGATGCTGACGAAGCAACTTATCCAGCTCATGCTGACTAT
>JBIIRQ010000028.1:0-7204 GCA_044341445.1 Candidatus Planktophila sp. | reverse complement strand
TCCTCCACAATACTTTTCAATCATCGCCGCAAGACGTGATGCTAGGTTGCCAAAATCATTTGCGAGTTCTGATGTGTATCGTGCACTCATATCTTCCCACGAGAATGAACCGTCGCTACCAAATGGGATTGCCCGCAAAAAGTAATATCTAAATGCATCGACGCCAAAGTGATCGGTGATATCAGATGGAGCAATTCCGGTGAGTTTTGATTTACTCATCTTTTCGCCGCCCACTAAGAGCCAACCATGAGCAAAGACTTTACGAGGTGTGGCAAGGCCAGCTGCCATTAACATCGCCGGCCAAATTACGGCGTGAAAGCGCAAGATATCTTTTCCAACAAGGTGAACATCTGCTGGCCAGGTCTGCGCAAACTTCTTTCCACCTTCGGAATCTGGATCATCAGTGAGTCCAACTGCCGTTGCATAATTCAGGAGAGCGTCAAACCAGACATAGACCACTTGGTCGGTATCCCACGGAACAGGAATTCCCCAGTCGAAGGTTGATCGACTTATTGAAAGATCCGAAACGCCACCTTCGAGGAAAGAGATAACTTCATTACGTGCACTCTCAGGCTGGCACGCTTCAGGGTTGTTCTTATATAAATCAATGAGTGGTTGAGCAAATGCTGAGAGCTTAAAGAACCAATTGTTTTCGTTAACAATTTCAACAGGCTTGCTATGGATGGGACAAAGCTTCTCTCCATCTGCATCGATTAAATCACCCGGTAATTTAAATTCTTCGCAGCCTACGCAGTATGGACCCTCATACTTTCCGGCGTAAATGTGTCCCGAATCTTTCAGTGATTGCAGAAACTTCTGTACTCGTTCTGTATGTCGTGGCTCAGTTGTGCGGATAAAGTCATCATTTGCAATATTGAGCGCGCTCCAATTGGGCTTCCATGCTTCGGCTACAAGGCGGTCAACCCAATCCTGTGGGGCAGCGCTATTCTGCTGCGCAGTACGCATAACTTTCTGACCATGTTCGTCAGTACCGGTGAGAAACCATACCGATTCACCACGTTGGCGATGCCATCTCGTGAGTACATCTCCTGCAACCGTTGTATATGCATGCCCGATATGAGGGGCATCATTGACATAGTAAATCGGTGTTGTCAGGTAGAAGGATTTCACGTACGCCATCTTATTACGACTTACTCGCATCAACGACAGCGGCGTAGACGACCTTCTTGGGAAGCTCGCACTCTTTTGCAACCGTTGAGATGGCATCTTTACGATCCATTCCGGCAGATTCGTATTCACGCACTCGAGCAACGATCTCTTCGGCAGTCTTCTCCGCTGTCCCCACTGGAACTCCAGCAAGAACAATGGTGATCTCCCCCAAAATCTCCTTCGATTGTGACCAGAGAATTAGCTCTTGCAGTGATCCGCGCACAGTCTCTTCATATGTCTTAGTCATCTCGCGACAAATAGCTGCCTGGCGATCACTTCCGAAAATTTGTGCAGCATCTTTGAGTGAATCTGTAATGCGGTGTGGGGCTTCAAAGAGAACCATCGTTCTCTCTTCAAATCGAAGCGTCTCAAGGTGGGCAAGTCGTGCACCCGAGCTACGGGGAAGGAAGCCTTCAAAGGTGAAGCGATCTGTTGCAAGACCAGAAAGCACCAACGCCATCGTCGGAGCGCTTGGCCCAGGAATAACAACAACATCAATGCCGATAGCGATCGCATCGCGCGTCAGTCGAAATCCTGGATCACTAATTGTTGGCATTCCAGCATCTGATACGACAAGAACTTTTTTACCACTTTGAAGAAGTGCCAAAACTTCCTCTGTGCGTGCAGTTTCATTTCCATCAAAGAATGAAATTACTCTGGCTGTAAATGTGACTCCAAGATCTGCAGCTAGCCGATGAAAGCGACGTGAATCTTCTGCAGCAATTATTTCTGCGCTAGCGATTGCTTCCTTTAAACGTGGGCTGGCATCTCCTGGATTTCCAAGTGGGGTTGCCGCCAACGTTAAGGTCATTGGGCTATCTTCTCAGGAATTACTCCACTTTACTTACGGATACGCATACTCTTGCGCTGTGACCTACCTTGGCATCTATCTCATTGCCGGCCTTGGATTCCTTCTGCGCATTATTAACTTGGGCGTTCCCAAAGGTCTGGTCTTTGATGAGGTGTACTACGTAGATGCTGCTCGAGATTATCTTGCCTTTGGTGTTGAGGTTACAAAAGATGATCCAGAATTTGTAGTCCATCCACCTCTTGGGAAATGGTTTATTGCGGCAGGAATTCGAGTATTTGGTGACAATGAATTCGGGTGGAGATTTTCTACAGCCGTTGCGGGAACAATTGCAATTATCTTGATTGGTTTAATCACCCAACGACTCTTTCGATCAAATTTCCTTACCTTGCTTGCCACATTTTTGGCTGCAGTGGATGGGCTTGCACTCGTTCATTCACGGACGTCACTCTTAGATAACTTCCTCACAGCTCTTATACTCGCTGCAACATATTTCTTTATTCGAAAAAACTATCTGCTCACTGGAATCTTTCTTGGCTTAGCCCTGGGTACAAAGTGGAGCGCTCTCTATTTCATCGTGGTCTTTGGTGCTGTTGCCCTCTATCGCGCATTTACTCACCACACCGGACGTAATCTGATCCGTCCAAGTATTGAGCGAATTCTTACATTCACTTTCCTGCCAGTAAGTATTTATCTCCTTACATGGTCAGGGTGGTTTCTCTCAGATCGTGGTTGGGGAAGAGATGCTGGTTCAAATCTCATCTCATCATTTATTAAATATCACGAACAGATGCTCTCCTTTCACACTGGACTGAGCGAGAAGCATGTTTATCAGGCGCATCCATGGACGTGGCTCATACAGTCTCGTCCCACATCTTTCTTCTATGAATCGCCGAAGACTTGTGGGGCACCATCGTGTTCGCAGGAAGTCCTCGCCATGGGCACACCTTTTCTCTGGTGGGCAGGTGCAATAGCAATTTTTGTTGTTATTGGTTTTTGGATTAAATCAATTGTTAAACACCGGATGGAGCCTGCCACCACCATTATTGTGATGGGAATAGCTGCCGGCTATCTACCGTGGTTTGCCTTTGATGAACGAACAGTCTTCTCTTTCTATTCGATAATTTTTCAGCCATTTCTCATTTTGGCAATTGTGTACTGCGCACGCTGGCTTATCTCGCAGAACCAACGGTGGGGTAATATCACCGCAAGCGTATTTGCATTAGTGGTCTTCTTTAACTTCCTCTATTTTCTCCCTATATTTCTGGGAGATGTCATCACATACGACGCGTGGTATTCGCGTATGTGGCTACCAAGCTGGATTTAGGATGCTGGATTTAGGGTGTCTTACTCTCCAGCTGCACGATTTTCGCGCAATCGATTAACTGCCTCTTCCGCTAACTGCTGATCAAAGATTTGATCTCGCGAAGGTGCTGCAGCAGCAAGCGCTTCTCGCTCTAGCCTCTCCTGCTCCTCACTCCATTTACCTGGTTCCGTTAAATCAATAATGCGCTTAGAAGGTACCGCCTTCGCCGCATGAACATATGTTGGAACAGGAATGCTCTGTGGATCCCATTCAGTGGCTGCCTGTTGGCTACCTTTCGGCAAAATTGTTACGCCAGTGATCTCACGTTCAGCTAATGGAATCCAATGTTCGTTTACGGTATGCGGTGTAATGACCTCTGCCAAGTTAGTAGTTGAAATACCGGCATTTGTGCGAAGTAGTTCGTCGCGACGTCGTTTCGCAATTTTCTCACTATTGGTTTCATGTCGAACATGTGCAAGATAGAAGATAAATCCTGCCACTGGCAATAGTAAAAGAGTCCACGTTACTGTTTGCATAATTGCACCAATCAATGTCAGTAAGAAAGATAAAACAATCAACGCGAAGAAAAGTCTCCTTCGCATCATTCTCATTTGATGAGCTCTTAATCGGTCCACTTCAGAGAGCGGACTTAAATTTCCTGCGACTACTTCCAGGGCGCTGCGATATCTCTGAGCGCTTTTTCCTGTGAATTCATTTCGGCTATCAATCCAGCGTGGCAGAAAATAGGAAACCCACATGCCAATAATCGCTAGATAGATAATTCCGGAAGCCATGGTGGGTCAAGGTTACGCGGTGGTAACCAGACTTCTCTGGATTTGCCCCCTACTCGTCCGCACTTTTTTATCTTACTTTTTACTCAATGCTTGCGTTCTCCTTCACGAAAGTTACGTGATCTCTCCACTGTCCATCAATATGAAGGTAACGGGCACGGCTACCTTCGAGGATATAGCCCGCCTTCTCTGCGACTCTTCGTGATGGCGCATTTTCAGGGCGAATATTGATTTCAATACGATGCAGACCCAGTTGGCTAAAACCAAAACGGGTCACTAGCTCCACGGCCTGGGTGGTAAATCCATGATTGGCATGCTCTCGCGCAATCCAATAACCAATATGTGCACCCCGTAGGGCCCCATAAATCACACCGCCCATTGTTATCTGACCGATGAGTTCACTACCTCGCCAGATAACAAATGAATATGAGCGACCGTGGCGGGCTTCACGATTAAATGTTCGAATCATTGAAAAAAATGATGGGAGTTGAGGCTGACCAATTGTTGCCGAAGGCCCTGTTGTGACCCGAGGAAGAGTTGCCTCCCATTGTCCGAGCCAATCTCGGTTCTGGTTACGTACACGATTCCACTTAATGCGATCTCTTAAACGCAGCGGTCGTAACTCCAGTTCACCATCACTGAGAAGAATGGGCCAGTGCTGTGATGACATAGCTTTTAAATATAACGACGCTCGAGCACGACGACGGTAACTTCTGCGCCAGATTCCAGGGAGGTCGTGCCTTCTGGGATCGCAATAAATGCATTTGCATCCGAGAGCGTGGTCTGCTCATCCTGCGCCGACGAGTTGCCTTTGCCCAGGGGTGAAATTGATTTTCCATCTTCAGATAAGACACCGCGAACATATGATCGCGAATCCTCTGGAGAGATAATTGCCTTATCGAGCTTAGCTTTAACTGATGGTCGATGAATCGTTGCAGCACCTAACATCGTCCTGATCATTGGGCGAACAAATAACTCGAAGGAGATGTATGCCGCGATGGGATCTCCTGGAAGAGTAACCACCGGGGTCTTATCGGGCCCAATAGTTCCAAAATTATGGCGACCACTTGATTCGATCGCGAGCTTAATGGTTGTGATCTCTCCGATTCCTGACAGCGTTCTTGTGATGAGATCAAATGAATCATCGTTGCGCTCACCGCTGATGATAATCAGATCTGCTCGCACTAATTGATCTTCGATGACATCTTTTAACTCTTCTTCATTATTTGGAATGGTATGCACTCGATATGCGACAGCGCCTGTTTCACGAACAGCGGTGGTAAGTAACCAGGAATTAGTCTCATACTCTTCATCTGCACCAAGACTCTGACCTGGTTCAACTAAATCTGGACCGGCAGAGAGCACAACAACTCGTGGATGTGGGCGCGTTAAAAGATGATCGCGACCAATCGATGCGGCGAGCCCGATCTGAGTCGAGCGAATGCGACTTCCCTCTTTCAAGACTAAACGTTCACCAGCATAGACATCGGCGGCCAGCGTTGCTCCATGAGCATCCAGAAGGGGCATATCGAAAGGTTCAAGGGGGCGACAGAGAGCAAGGAGGGATGAGAGAAACTCATCAACTTTCACGTGCTCTGTCATAATCTCACCATACTTGTTCGAGCTACTGAAATCGGGGATTGACGTGAACTTTGCCGAACAAAAGTCTCATCTTCGAAATCACTATCGTCAAAAACGTAAAGTTCATCACACTGATGTTGCTTATACACATCTGATGGATTCTCCTGAATTTCAAAGTGCGCGAGTAATTGCTAGCTACATCTCCTATGGTGATGAACCCAACACAATTGATCTCAATGAAGCGATTCTTAAAAGTGGGAAAAAATTACTTCTCCCACGAATAAATCCAGATATAGATGTGCCCTCTTTAGATTGGGTCCCATGGGAAGGCAATACATCACAACTCACTAGCCGAGGCAAAATGCTGGAGCCGATTGGCGAAGCAGTTGTTGGAAGTGAACTTATCGATGTAGTAATTACACCAGCGCTACAGATTGATGCGCAAGGTTTTCGCCTTGGCCAAGGGGGCGGTTATTACGATCGTGCACTGAGTACATTAGCTGCGTGGAAAGTCGCCTTAATTTTTCCGGAAGAAATTTCGACAGACCTTCTTCCGCGCGAAGCACATGATATTCCAGTCAATGCTTATGCCACAGACGAAAAGATCATTCGAATTAATTAAGGAAGATTTCGCGCCATCACAATGCGTTGCACTTGATTAGTACCCTCATATATTTGGGTAAGTTTGGCATCACGCATCATTCTCTCCACTGGATAATCTGACACATATCCGTATCCGCCAAGAACTTGCACCGCATCGGTTGTTACCTTCATTGCAACATCGCTGGCAAATGTTTTACTTGCCGATGAAAAGAACCTCAAGTCTTTATCATTGCGCTCACTCTTTGCAGCTGCAGCATAGGTAAGTTGGCGGGCTGCCTCGATATTCATAGCCATATCAGCCAAGATAAATTGAATAGCTTGAAACTCGAAGATCTCTTTGCCAAATTGTTTACGCTCGTGTGAATACTTCTCAGCGGCATCGAGTGCACCTTGGGCGATACCCAGTGCTTGCGCAGCAATAGTGATTCGCGTGTGGTCAAGAGTATCCATTGCGATTGCAAAGCCTTTGCCTACTTCACCAATTCGACGATCATCAGAGATTTCTATATTGTCGAAATACACTTCACGTGTCGGTGATCCGCGGAATCCCATCTTCTTCTCAGGCGCGCCAAATGAAATACCTGGATCAGACTTTTCTACAATAAATGCAGTAATTCCTTTTGATCCTTTACTCGGATCTGTCTGTGCAATCACCGTATAAAACTCAGAGACGCCCGCATTTGAAATCCACTTTTTACTTCCATTGAGTAACCAACCAGCCGATGTGCGTTCTGCTTTTGTTTTGAGTGCAGCCGCATCAGAACCAGCCTCTGATTCAGAGAGACAGTAAGAAAATCCTTTTCCTTGAGCAAGTGCTGGTAACCAGCGCTTCTTCTGCTCGTTATCTCCACCCAAGATCAGGGGCAGCGAACCTAATTTATTTACCGCTGGGATAAGTGATGAGGATGCACAGACTCGAGCTACTTCTTCAATAATGATCGCAAC
>JBIIRQ010000066.1:0-4975 GCA_044341445.1 Candidatus Planktophila sp. | reverse complement strand
TCGGAACAAATGATGTACTGCGCGGTGATTTTTCTCGAGATGAGATCAAAAACTCGCTCAATGACGTAATTGAGCAACTGCGTGAGTCAAAGTCTGTCATCGTGCTATTGGGTTTACCAGATCCAATTAAAACTGCACCAGGCCCTCTTTCGTTGCGAAAGATTCTGTCTACACGCGTTCAAGTTGTAAATAGAGTCTTGATGGAACTAGCAACCGACCACAATCTGGTCTTTGTGCCTACGTGGAACTCTCGCATTGCTCACGAGCGGCGCATGTGGCATGTCGACCGAATGCATCCGTCAGCGGTGGGCCATCAACATATAGCGGATTTAGTCAGGCGCAACTTGTCACTGCCTCGTAGATCGAAAACGAAGTTGCCCACTCAATCGACGAGTTCACGTTCGTTTGAGCTCTATTGGCTGATTACAAATGGAGCAAAATGGTTTGCAAAGCGCAGTATTGATTTAGTACCGGGTTTAATTTGGTTAATGATTAGTGAGCGAATCAAACCGACCAAATTTTGACTTTACTTTAACTCTCTAAGAGAGGCAGTGATCATTGCCAGAATTAGTTTTGAATCAACTTCCCAATCATTAGGGATTGCAACTGTCTTCTTCGTGACTCTCACACCTTCTTGCTTTTCAAACTTTGGCGCAAAAGATTTAAGTACATCTTGCCAAGGTGCAATCGAAATATGATTTTTCGAAACAGAAGCACCAAAAATGTACTCCTTACCCTTCTTAAGCATGGGTTGATTCCATGCGATAACTAGTTCTAAATCCGGATGATTAGTCATAATCAACTTAAATATTTCGCGTATCTTCTTTGCCTGTTTGGGATCAATACTTTTAAAATAGTCAGCAGGTGAGGCGTGTCGCTTTGCTGACTTTGATCCTCTTGAATACATGACAAGAGCATTGGCGTGTGCCTGGCTGAATCCATAATTCTCTCGTAAATGAGCAATTTGTTCGGGATACTTCTTTCCTCCTAGTTTTGCCATGATGGCAAACCAATACGACATTTTTTCGCCATATCTTTTCTCTATGGCAGGGAAGTGTTTCTCACGATCACCTTCTGAAACAGTCACGGGGTGATTCTATAGCAGGCTCAAATGGCGATTTTGGATTGGCCTGGTTAGACTTGAAATCTGTTCATACGTTTCAAAGTCGGAGGATTCATAATGCAAGATTCAGGCAAATGCCCAGTTGCACACGGTGCACTTACAACTGTCAGCCAGACAAATACGCACTGGTGGCCGAACGCGCTCAATCTCGACATTCTGCATCAGCATGACAAAAAGACCAATCCTCTTGGCGACAAATTTGATTACGCAAAAGAACTTCAAAAACTTGATGTAGCTGCATTAAAGAAGGATATGCATGCGCTGATGACAGATAGCCAATCATGGTGGCCTGCTGACTGGGGACACTACGGCGGTCTAATGATTCGTATGGCCTGGCATGCAGCAGGTTCATATCGAACAGCAGATGGTCGCGGTGGTGCTGGAACTGGAAACCAAAGATTCGCACCCCTCAATTCATGGCCAGATAATGCCAACCTTGATAAAGCGCGCAGACTTTTGTGGCCGATTAAAAAGAAGTACGGCAACAAAGTTAGCTGGGCAGATTTGATGATCTTGGCTGGAAATATTGCCTACGAGTCAATGGGCTTTAAGACTTTTGGTTTTGCTTTTGGTCGTCCTGATATTTGGCATCCAGAGCAAGATATCTACTGGGGCTCAGAGAATGAATTCTTGGCACCAAGTGAAAATCGCTACGAAGATCTCAACGATGCATCAACTCTAGAAAACCCACTCGCTGCAGTTCATATGGGTCTGATCTACGTAAACCCAGAAGGTGTTAACGGCCAACCAGATCCAAAGCGCTCCGCCCTGCATATCCGCGAAACATTTGCGCGTATGGCGATGAATGATGAAGAGACTGTTGCACTCACCGCTGGCGGTCACACTGTTGGTAAGGCACATGGAAATGGCAAGGCTTCAAACCTTGGCCCAGCCCCAGAAGGTGCCGACATTTCAGAAGCAGGAATGGGATGGATGAATCACACGACTCGTTCAGTAGGTCGTGACACAGTCACTAGTGGTATCGAAGGAGCATGGACAACTAATCCAACTCAGTGGGATAACGGTTACTTCCACCTTCTTCTTGGATACGAGTGGGAACTTAAGAAGTCTCCAGCAGGTGCCCATCAATGGGAGCCAATTAATATCAAGGAAGAAGATAAGCCTGTCGATGTTGAAGATCCTTCAATTCGTTACAACCCAATGATGACCGATGCCGATATGGCGATGAAGATGGATCCGATCTATCGTGAAATTTCTGAGAAGTTCTACGCAAACCCTGCATACTTCGACGATGTCTTTGCCCGCGCATGGTTTAAATTAACGCACCGCGATATGGGTCCTAAGGTTCGCTACATTGGTCCAGATGTTCCTGCTGAAGATTTGATCTGGCAAGATCCAATTCCTGTAGGCAATAAGAGCTACAACGTTGCAGATGCGAAGGCGAAGATTGAAGCCCTTAATCTTCCAGTGGCAGATCTCGTTGCGACAGCATGGGATAGCGCTCGCACATACCGTGGTTCAGATATGCGCGGAGGAGCAAATGGATCTCGCATTCGCCTTGCACCGCAGAAGGATTGGGAAGGCAACGAGCCTGCCCGCTTACAACGCGTACTTGCAGCCCTGACACCAATTGCAACTGCAACAGGAGCCAGCCTCGCCGACGTTATCGTTTTGGCAGGCAATGTCGGTGTCGAGCAGGCAGCAAAGGCTGCTGGCGTATCGGCAAGCGTTCCGTTTGCACCAGGTCGTGGGGATGCTACTCAAGAGCAGACAGATGTTGAATCATTTGCCGTTCTCGAGCCAACACATGATGCATTCCGTAACTATCTTAAGAAAGATTACGCAGTCAGTGCAGAAGAGCTGATGCTTGATCGTGCACAGTTAATGGGCCTTACTGCCCCTGAAATGACTGTTCTCCTTGGCGGCCTACGTGTGATTGGCGCAAATCACGGTGGTTCTAAGAATGGCGTCTTCACCGACAAGGTTGGCGCACTCACTAACGACTTCTTCATCAATCTCACAGATATGACATATGTCTGGGAGCCAGCAGGGGAGAACCTCTACAACTTGCGCAATCGCACCACAGGTCAGGTGGCATTTACTGCAACTCGTGTAGATCTGGTCTTTGGTTCTAACTCAATCTTGCGCTCTTATGCATAAATCTATGCTCAAGATGATTCACGTGAAAAGTTTGTTACAGACTTTATCGCCGCATGGACAAAGGTTATGAACGCCGACCGTTTTGATTTATCGGCTTAATAGCTAGCCATCTCTTTCGTTCGCTCTCGGGCAGTCTTTCGATGGAATATCGAAGGGCTGTCCGAGGCATATACGGGGCATTTTCTTTCAGAAACGATCGCAGCAAGTATGGATCGCGCTTTCCCATCTCGCGTAACATCCAACCCGTCGCCTTATGAATGAGATCGTGTTGATCATCCAATAAGTTCTCGGCAATGACAACAGTGGGGCTAGTAAGCCCGCGACGCAGGAAAGCAAAGGTGAAGACCATTGCAACGCGACGATGCCAGAGATCCTTACTTCGCGAGAGCTTCTCAAGTAACTTCATATGGTCTGGATCTGAGATGAGGAAATCACCGATAATCGGCGCACTTACATCAACTAAATCCCAATTGTTAACGTGACCGGCACGCAGCATCTTCATGTAAAAATTGAAGATCTTCTTCCGTGATTGTTCATCTTTATCTCGCTTATAGCGGAGGGTAAGAATAATGAGCCCACAGAGTCGCTCTTCGTGAATCGGTGAGTCAATCACTTTCTCAAGTTCTGCAAATGAGAGGTCTATATATTTCTTTGCAACCAGGCGTGTATCCGGAACAACGACACCGATAAACACATCACCTTCACCGTATTCACCCGGGCCGGTCTTATAAAAACGTGCTAGATCTGATGATCTGCTCCTCTTTGCTAAGGCATGTAGATCTGTAATTAGGCTCATTGAGAATCTCTTCTAATGAACCTCACTCCAAAAAAGATTGAGAGTATGAGAAATATTGCGGCGGCAATAAGGAATCCAACATTTGAGGAGTACCTCTCTTGCTCTTCCTCTTGATACGTCACCTCAAGGCCAAGATCAAAATCAATTGTGGTGGGAGATTGAGTAGAAAAAGTGATTTCACCAGTGATGGGATGACCATCTGCTGAGACCACGCGATATGTGAGCAGATATTCTCCTGCTGGGTATTGTCCGCTTATTGCAGATGCAGTGAGAACTTCTTCCAAAATCTCAACTTCAGATAAAGGATAATTCTTACCCGCAGCGTCTTCCAAAGAGAGTGTATTGATCGTCTCACCTTCAATTGAAATCAACTCTTCGTTAAAGGTAAGAGAAAAACTCTCAGGTATCTGTTCAAGACTTGCCCCAGCTACAGGATCCGAGGAAATTAAATCTGAGTGAGCTTGCGCAGAAGGAAAGACCGAAAAGACCGAAAGAAGCAGAACGCCGGCAGTAACGATTGCCTTATTCAACAGATTCAACGTTTTCTCCTCTCTTGATTCTGCTTGACCACACACCGAGTACCACAACGGGAATAGAAGCAAAATAACAGAGCCAACCATAGTTAAGTAAACCGATGATCAAGCCAGCGACTGCTCCACCTGCAGCGCCCATCAAGTTCATGGTGAGATCACTGGTGCCTTGTGAAGAAGGACGCATCTCATCACTGACTGACTCTGAAAGCAGCGTGGATCCGGCAATCAACGTGCACGACCACCCGATTCCTAGAAGGAATAGTCCGATACCAAGTTGAATTGCATTGTCGGCACTGGCTGTCCCAGAGACAACTGCCGATGTAAGCAGAATTGCTACACCAAGCTGAATAACCCGAACTGGACCTAACTTGTCAGTGAGGTTTCCGACGATAGGGGAGAAGG
>JBIIRQ010000027.1:0-7388 GCA_044341445.1 Candidatus Planktophila sp. | reverse complement strand
AGCCGTATTCATAATTTCCAAGGCCATCGAGTTCTGGATGTGCTGTTGTCATTATTGTGCCTTTCCAGCAGTAGTTGTGAGTTGAGGAATGTATGTAGTGCAGACACCATCACCATGAGCGATAGTTGCTAGACGTTGAACGTGTGTTCCAAGTAAACGAGAGAAGGCTTGTGTTTCTGCCTCACAGAGTTGCGGGTAGGCCGATGCAACGTGAGCAATGGGGCAATGATGTTGGCAAATTTCTTCGCCCATTCCGCGATCCTCAACACTGGCGGCGTACCCTTGGTCGGTCAAAAATTCTGCAAGTAGAGCGGCTTTGTCATTCTTGCGAGATGTTCTATTTTGCTCGATGTACTCATTGGCCTTTGCTTCGATGTCGTCTGCTCTCGATTGAGCAAATGCAGCGACGAGCTGCTCTCCCGAATGTGATGCCATGAATCTCAACGCTGACACTGCTAGGTCATCATAGGTATGCTCAAACTGTGCGCGACCAGCATCGGTCATGAGAAATACCTTCGACGGCCGTCCGCGCCCCCTGGCAGAAGAAGTGCGCGGCTCTCGCGCTTCCAAAATTCCATCTGCGACAAGGAGCTCCAGATGTCTGCGGATTCCTGCAGGAGTTAAGGCTAGGGATTGGCTCAAAGTCGATGCCGTGGCAGGGCCATGCTCAAGAATCAGGCGCGCAATCGCATCCCTTGTCGGGAGATCTTCGCCCTGTGCGTCGCCGATTTTCACAACACGAATGTATCGTAATTAACTCCCGCCTTCTACTCGAACACTCCCCCTCCTGGAATAGGCTAGAGATATGCGTATTCGTACCGCCTTGTATGGAGCCCTTTTCTTTCTCCAAGGAGCACTGGTGATTACAGGCGGAGCTGTACGCCTGACAGGCTCCGGACTCGGTTGCCCGACATGGCCAGAGTGTTCAGAAGGTTCTTTTACGCCGGTTGCTACGCAAATTGAACCAGAGCATCAGGTATGGATTGAATTCGGAAATCGCTTACTCACCTTTGCACTTCTTATCGCAGCACTTGCTGTGGTGATAGAAGTATTGAAATCTCGCAGAAAAGATCTTCGCCTTCTCGCTGCTGGTCAGCTGCTCGGCATTCTGGCACAAGGCGTGCTGGGCGGGATTACAGTTCTCACGGATTTACATCCAATCCCGGTCGCAGGTCACTTGCTCCTTTCAATGATTCTGATCGCTGGTGCCGCATCGCTCTACTCTCGACGTTC
The DNA here is from genome assembly GCA_044341445.1 of Candidatus Planktophila sp. Lineage (GTDB taxonomy): Bacteria > Actinomycetota > Actinomycetes > Nanopelagicales > Nanopelagicaceae > Planktophila. The sequence continues at coordinate 6,155 of JBIIRQ010000027.1, read as the reverse complement.
TGGACCAATCGCAAGGTCAAAAATCAAAGCAACATCTACACGTATAATCTCTGGCGCACATCTGGCTATCTCATTTCTAGTCCTGGTGTTAGGAACTCTAGTCACAGGAAGTGGTCCTCATGCCGGAGATGAAACCGCGCAACGCTTTGGCTTTGATATTCGAAATATCACGGTTCTTCACACTGATGCAGTAATTTTCCTGATGGGTTTAACTATTGCATATCTAGTGCTACCCCAGGTAAATAGCGCAACAAAGCGAGCGATCGTTATCTTTCTAGGTATTTCATTAGGTCAAGGGGCTATTGGATACGTTCAATTTGCCACAGGTGTTCCAGAAATTTTGGTGGGCTTCCATCTACTTGGTGCGGTGCTCTTCTGGATAGCCGCCTGGCGTATTCGTCTCACAGTTGTTCGAGTTTCAAAGGATCGAAAGGGAGAGTAAATGAAAACGATGTCACAGTGGAGCCCGCTTGATGATCGTGCGATCGCTCTCGCGCGTGCACTTGCGATGGATGCTGTTCAGAAAGTAGGTAATGGCCATCCCGGGACTGCCATGTCACTTGCACCTGCTGCCTACGCTCTCTTTCAGCGCCACCTCGTTCACGATCCTTCCGATCCGAAGTGGCTAGGACGCGATCGCTTTATTCTTTCCTGCGGACATTCATCGATGACTCTCTATACACAACTGTTCTTCAGTGGCTATGGGCTGACCATGAAAGATTTACAGGAATTTCGCACACACGGTTCGCTGACCCCTGGTCATCCAGAGTATGGACATACCGATGGAGTCGAGATGACAACCGGCCCACTTGGGGCAGGTGTCGCTACCGCCGTTGGATTTGCGATGGCAGCGCGTTTTGAGCGTGGCTTACTAGATCCCACAGCACCTGCTGGTCAATCACCTTTTGATCACAGCATTTGGGTTATTTGCTCAGATGGAGATCTGCAAGAAGGTGTCAGCGCTGAAGCTTCATCGTTAGCAGGAACTCAGGAACTCGGTAATCTCAACGTCATCTATGACGATAATCGAATTTCAATTGAAGGCGATACTCATCTGGCATTTACTGAAGATGTTTCAGCGCGATACCGTGCATATGGTTGGGATGTCATCGAAGTTGCAACTCTTGCTGATGGAAATGTTGACCTCATTGCACTCGATGAAGCAATGACAGATGCAAAAAATCAGAGTAAGAAACCCACACTTATTCGTATGAAATCAGTCATCGCTTGGCCTGCGCCAAAGTTGCGTAACACTGCTAAATCGCACGGCTCAGCACTCGGTGATGCCGAGATTGAAGCAACGAAGACGCTCTTAGGCCTTGATCCCCAAGAAAAGTTTGCGATGCCTGATGAAGTATTGGCGCACATTCGCTTAGTCAAAGATCGTGCCGCTGCCAGCCGGAAAGAGTGGGATGCTCGCTTTGCGACGTGGAAGAAAGCTCATCCAGCCCAGGCTCAATTACTTGCACGTTTAATCGCGCATGATCTCCCTGCTGGATGGGACACCTCACTACCAACATTTGAAGCGGGGAAAGATGTCTCAACCCGGGCGGCTTCCGGCAAGGCGGTTAATGCGATCGCTGCCTCACTTCCAGAGTTCTGGGGAGGTTCGGCAGATCTGGCCGAAAGCAATAACACCACGATCGAAGGTGGACGTTCATTCCTACCGACGACAAGTTCATTCCCTGATGCCGACCCATATGGTCGCGTGATTCACTTCGGAATTCGCGAGCATGCCATGGGATCAATTCTCAATGGCATCACTCTTCATGGACTATCTCGTGCCTTCGGTGGAACCTTCGCAGTCTTTAGCGATTACATGCGTCCCTCAGTTCGTCTAGCTGCACTGATGAATATCCCAACGACATTTATTTGGACACACGATTCCATCGGCCTCGGCGAAGATGGACCTACTCATCAACCGATCGAACATCTGGCATCACTTCGCGCCATTCCAGGTTTAACAGTCATTAGACCAGCCGATGCCAACGAAGTATCGCAGGCATGGAAATCAATACTGCTACGACGCGAACCGGCTGGCTTGCTGCTCTCCCGTCAGAATCTTCCAGTTTTTGCTCGTACCTCAGAGAATTCAGCAGCGCTCGTAGATAAAGGTGCATACATACTTGTTCGCTCGCCTCAACCAGCAGAGGTCGTTCTTATTGCCACAGGTTCAGAGGTTAGCGTCGCTGTTGCAAGTGCAGAGATCCTTAACGCTCAAGGTGTCTCGACTTCGGTTGTCAGCGCTCCATGTCTGGAATGGTTTGCTCAGCAGAGTCAGCAATATAGAGATCAAGTCATTCCAACTACAGCGCTTCGAGTCAGTATCGAAGCAGGTGTATCTATGGGTTGGCGTGACTATGTCGGCGATTCAGGAGTCATCATTAGTCTTGATCACTACGGTGCATCTGCCTCCGCTGGAGAACTCTTTAAGGAGTTTGGATTTAATGCAGAGAATGTCGTAGCAAAAGTTCTGGCAGCACGAGGATGAAACACCAACAAATCCTCGCTGCGGGAACATCAATTTGGCTAGATGATCTATCTCGCGCAAAGCTCTCAGGAAATGATCGACTGAGTCTTGCCTACCGAATTGCCCATGACGGAGTCCGAGGGGTAACAACTAATCCAAGTATCTTTGCTGCAGCGATCACCGGCTCGGCAGATTACGCTGCCGATATCGCAGCTTTCCACGGTCAAAATGTAGATGAACTTGTTCAGAAATTAACGACCGATGACGTCCGCCTTGCGTGCGACCTCTTCCTTGATCTCTATCGCTCAAGTAACGGTATCGACGGTCGAGTAAGTATCGAAGTGGATCCTCGGCTGGCTCGAAATACCGAAGCAACGATCAGTGAAGGTGCGGCTCTTTTTTCAATCGTTGATCGTCCTAACGTCATGATAAAAGTCCCAGCAACTATCGAAGGTCTTCCTGCGATTACCGCCTTGATCGGCCAAGGTATTAGCGTAAATGTCACACTTATTTTCTCGGTTGAAAGATATGCCCAAGTCATTGATGCATTCATTAAGGGAATTGAAATTGCCGCATCGCAAAGCCGTGATCTTTCTACGATTCATTCCGTTGCATCATTTTTCATATCGCGCATAGATAGCGCAGTCGATAAGGAACTCAAAGCAATCGGTAACACCAGCCTTATGGGAAAAATTGCCCTCGCAAACGCCCACGTTGCCTATGCCCTTTTTCAAGAAAGATTTCAGTCAGAGAAGTGGATCGCTCTACAAAAGGCAGGCGCGCACGTCCAGCGACCACTGTGGGCATCTACCGGTGTAAAGGATCCAGCGTATCCCGACACCCTCTACGTTGATCAATTGCTTGCCGCTCACACTGTCAATACCATGCCACCAACAACACTTGATGCAGTACTGGATCACAGCGCTATCGACGGTGATTCTATTTCACCACAAATCGCGAGTTCCAAAAAACATATCCGCGATCTCGAAGAGACTGGAATCTCTCTCGTCGCCATCACAACATTTCTTGAAGAAGATGGCGTGAAGAAATTTGCGCAGTCGTGGATAGATCTCCTCGACTCCGTAAAGAAGGAAATGAGATAGATGAAGATCTACGGATCAGCGATCTCTCGCGTTGATCGTTCAAGTGATCTCTACCGAAAGTTAGAAAGAGTCCATCTGAGGATTGCAGCGAAAGATCCGAACACGTGGGGACCAGAGGCTGCCGTTGAGGCAGCAATTCGACTCAACTGGGTTGATCTGCCAGAGACATCTCGCGAACTTTTACCCGAAATAGATGCCGTCATCGCTCGCTTCTCACATATCAAGAGAATCGTTCTTGCCGGAATGGGTGGCTCTTCCCTAGCACCTGAAGTCATAGCCCAGAGCTATCAGAAGAATCTCTTCATACTCGATTCGACTGATCCTCACTATGTGTCTCATGCCCTAGCTGGTGATGTAGCGTCCACTCTTCTCGTTGTCTCATCAAAATCTGGATCTACCATCGAGACTACTTCTGCACGAGCGCTCTTTAGCCAAGCATGTGCACAAGCCGGGCTGGCATTGTCATCGCATCTTCTCGTTATCACTGATCCGGGTTCACCACTAGATCTTCAGGCAAGAAAAGAAGGCCTGACTGTCATTAATGCTGATCCACAAGTCGGTGGTCGCTTCAGCGCATTGACCGCCTTTGGTTTGGTGCCAAGTGCTCTCGTCGGAGTTGATGTGTCGGTAATACTTGACCAAGCAGCAGATGCAAAGAAAGAGTTTCTGTCTCACTCTCAATCCATCATCGATGTTGCCGCAATACTTCTCACTCAAACAGAGCAATACATCTCATTTGTTGAGCGGGGCTCAGGACTTCACGGGCTCTCTGATTGGATCGAACAATTAATCGCAGAATCCACTGGCAAGTCAGGCGTTGGAAGACTACCTGTTGCCGTCGACGATTTAGAGTCCGCTGCAGTCGGTGGAGCGCTCACCGTATCTTTCTCCGATAGTGAGGCAGATCTTGTAGTTACCGGCGAACTAGGCGAGCACTTTATTTTCTGGGAGTGGGTAACAGCCCTCGTAGGTGCTGGACTAGAAATCGATCCATTTAATCAACCCAATGTCGCAGAGGCAAAGAGTGCAACAGCAGAGTTATTGAGCCAATGGAAGGGAGTTCTCCCTGCATTGATTGCGCCACACTCTGATAAAAAGGTAGCCATTTTTGGTGGAGAGAATTCACTTGGTCAATCACTGCGTGCATTGATTGACAATGTTCCGGCAGGTGGTTACATCTCTATTCAGGCATATCTTGATCGCAAGGACGATAAAGCAATCCACGAGTTGCGAAAGATACTGTCAGAAAAATCAGGTGTGCCGGTTACCTTCGGTTGGGGTCCGCGCTTTCTTCATTCAACCGGCCAATTTCATAAAGGCGGCCAACCCAATGGCGCTTTTCTACAGATCACCGGTGCCTGCCAGACCAACTTCGAGATTCCGGGTTCTGACTTTAGCTTTGAAACCTTACTGATGGCTCAAGCGCTAGGTGACTTTCAAGCGTTACAGAAAAGAAAATTCCCGCTTCTGCGACTTCATATAGAAGATCGCCCAGCGGGAATCACTCAACTTTTGGATGCTGCACGCTTACTTTAAATTACTCATCACCGCGCAATTTCTTTAGCGCATCTTCAAGAATCTTTGCACCTTCGGCATCTGTACGTCGTTCTTTGACATAGGCAAGGTGAGTTTTGTAGGGCACATTGACGACTGCAGTAGGTGGCTTATTGCGATCGCGACCAGCTGGAAGACCACACTTAGGACAATCCCATTCGGCAGGAATAACTACTGTCTCTTCTACTGCAAATGATGGGCGAACTTCGTGGCCGTTACCGCACCAGTACGAAACTGTTGCGCGCTCAATTTGATCTCCGCGCTCGGCCTCGCCCATTGGGCCAGCGCCGACTCGACTTCCACGAATAGCACTTGCCATCGTCTTATCCCTTCAACACTAATGAGAGAGCAACAACGCCGGCAAACCAGAGACCACCCACGAGAATTGTGAGGCGATCGAGGTTGCGCTCAACAACTGATGAACCTCCATAGTTTGAGGAGACGCCACCACCGAAGAGGTCGGAGAGTCCTGCGCCCTTACCCTTATGGAGAAGGACGAGAAGGATCATGATGATGCTCATTGCGATCAGAAAGATAGAAAGTCCGAGGGCCATTTGCCGTGCTCCTTACATCGTAGAAGGGAAGGATACTAGATTCCAAGGGCGAGCGAGCACCTGCCCTCGGTAAAACTAGAGGGATTCTTGTGCGTAAAACTTGGAAATTTTTGCGAGTTCCTCGGGATCAAGGCTTGCTCCCCCGATTAACGCACCATCAACATCGCTCTGCTTCATAATCTCAACAATATTGGAAGACTTCACAGAGCCACCGTAAAGAATGCGCATTCCTGCAGCAATCTCTGGCGAACCAATAACTCCCACTTCTTCCCGAATAGCTGCGCATACTTCTTGAGCATCTTCTGGGGTTGCAGTCTTGCCGGTTCCAATTGCCCAGACAGGTTCGTAGGCGATCACAACTTTCTTCAACTCTGGCTTTGTAAAACCTTCCAAACCGGCACGCACTTGGCGGATCACATGTGAAACATGGGCGCCAGATTCACGGATTGGGAGTTCTTCGCCAACGCAGAAAAT
>JBIIRQ010000036.1:0-6567 GCA_044341445.1 Candidatus Planktophila sp. | reverse complement strand
ATCCTTCGGGAGCTTCTCCACCTGCGATGAGAAGATAGATGGCTGCAGGAACTGCCATTCCGCCGATAGCAGCAAGGAAGGGCATGGCAGCTTTCTTCACTGACGATAGATGGCCCGCGACTAACTCTCGCTTGATCTCTAGCCCGACAACAAAGAAGAAGACGGTCATCAAGCCATAGTTAATAATCTTTAAGACTGAAAGAGAGAGATAGAAGAAGCCAACCTCAATTTTGAGAGTGATAGCTAGAACATCAAAGTACTGATCTGAAAGAGGAGAATTTGCTACGACCAAGCCAAGACATGCGGCCAGCACCAGAAAAAACCCGGAGCTAGATTCTCTATGGAGAAACTCGCGCAACGGCGATATCTGGCGCTTCATGGGTGCGAGTCTATCCGAGGGAGAGTGGCGCGCGTCGTAGAAAGAGAACACCCCGCCACAGAAGTGACGGGGTGTTCTGACTAAAGATTCTAGAGATCGTAGTAAAGCTCGAACTCTGCTGGATGTGGACGCAAGCGCACGTAATCAACCTCTTGCTTACGCTTCCATTCAATCCAGGTAGAGATCAGATCTTCGCTAAAGACTCCACCCTGAGTAAGGAATGCATGATCTGCTTCCAAACTATCGAGTACCGCGTCAAGTGATCCTGGAACCTGTGGAATTGCACGAGCCTCTTCGCCTTCAAGTTCGTAGAGATCTTTATCCACTGGTGCAGGTGGTTCAATCTTGTTAATGATTCCATCGATACCAGCCATAAGCATCGCTGCAAATGCGAGGTATGGATTCGATGATGGGTCTGGGCAACGGAATTCGATGCGCTTTGCCTTAGGGCTTGATCCAGTAATCGGAATACGGATACAAGCAGAGCGGTTACGCGCTGAGTAGACAAGATTGACCGGTGCTTCATACCCTGGCACCAAACGGCGGTAAGAGTTCACCGTTGGGTTTGTAAATGCAAGAAGTGACGGTGCATGCTTAAGAAGGCCACCGATATACCAGCGAGCCATATCGGAAAGATCGCCATATGTTCCGGCTTCGAAGAAGAGTGGCTTTCCATCTTTCCAGAGTGATTGGTGCACGTGCATACCTGAACCATTGTCACCAAAGAGTGGCTTTGGCATAAAGGTGGCAGTCTTGCCGCCTTCCCATGCCACGTTACGGATGATGTATTTAAACTTCATTAGTTCATCGCCTGCGGTGAGAATATCTGTGAAGCGGTAGTTGATCTCCATCTGACCTGCAGTACCGACTTCATGGTGTGAGCGCTCAACGAGTAAACCTGCGCGGCCAAGTTCCATCACCATTTCATCGCGAAGGTCAGCGAATTGATCTGTTGGTGAAACAGGGAAATATCCACCCTTAATGCGAGTGCGATATCCACGGTTCGGTGTGCCATCTGGATCTGCCACGATACCTGTGTTCCATGCGCCTTCATATGAATCAATGTGGTGGTAGGCCTCATTAATTCCGGTCTTGAAGCGAACTGCATCAAAGACATAGAACTCGGCTTCTGGAGCAAAAAAAGCCTGATCAGCAATGCCGGTTGACTTCAGATAATCAACAGCTTTCTTAACTACACCACGAGGATCGCGTGAGTACGAGGTGTTATCTGTTGGGTTATGAACGGAGAAGATAATGATCAGAGTTTTCTCAAGACGGAATGGATCCACATACGCTGATTCTGGAACAGGCAAGAGCTTCATATCTGATTCATGAATGGATTGAAATCCTCGGATAGATGATCCGTCGAACATCAGGCCGTCTGTAAAGACCGCTTCATCAAATGACTCAACTGGAACGTTAAAGTGATGTTGGATACCTGGAAGATCAGTGAAGCGAACATCAACAAATTTGATATCTTCTTTTTTGATGTAAGCAAAAATTTCTTGCGCATTCTTAAACATGAAGTACTCCGATTGTCTGTGATCGATGTGAGGAGCTCGGCTCTGAGACTCTCTGCGATGGCATAACCCTAGAACCCATAGGTAAAAATGGCATCATCGCTGTGTTACAACCTTGTTACATCCTTAGCTGACTCGGCGAAAGAACTTCCCCTCGGATAGGCTCACCCCATGGAGTCCCCAGAGATCGACCCGCGCTTCCCGAGAGTGGGGCAGGGACGGCGAATGCTGGGCCTCCTCATAGATTGGGCCTTCTGCTATTTCATTACCTGGGGATTCTTTGCCGAACCTGGCACGGGTGCATTTACCCCGATCGTCTACTTCCTTTACCTTGGCCAGTACCTCTTGTTCAGCATCCTTGGTGGGGCCACGCCAGGACATCGAATTGTTGGACTGAAAATCGTGCGGTTCTCTGACGGTCAGATGCCAACTCCTAAGCAGGCGCTGATCCGCACCGCATTACTTGCAATCGTGATCACGGCAATTACATTTGATCAGAATGGACGTGGCATTAATGAGCGTTTCAGTGGAACGGTATTAATCCGAAGCAGAAAGAGTTAGCGCTTAGGAACTCGTACATTCTTTGGCATCGGTCCCTTAGGAATCGGCAAAGACATTCCACCTACAGCCTTTAAACGCGCGCGTACTTCACGCATCTGGTGGGCAGATAAACTCTTCTTATATTTGCCAACCTGCTTCTGAAGTTTTCGCAAAGGAACTTGTCCTTCGCCATCGCCTACCCAGATCTCATAGATGGGTACACCCGGTGCGAATCGTTCGGCATCTTTTCTCGCTGATTGCACTAATTGACGAGTAGCGATCGAGCCTTCGGCGGTAAGAACAATTCCAGCGCGGCCTACACTTCGATGGACCATATCTTGATTCTTATTGACGGCAACTGCTGGAGTTGTTGTCCACCCTTTACGAATAGCCATAAGAACACTTGCACCTGCGCCGATCTGTCCTTCAACACTGGCAAAACTTGCAGCGAGGGCGATGCGGGAGAAGATGAAAAGTGATGCGAGTAGCGCTAAAGGAAGAGCGATAAATCCGACGTAGACAGGGTGGCCGACTACAAAGCCGATACCGACACCGACTCCAAGGACAGCTACAAAAATAGCAATAAGCAGAGTTCCGATCCAAGGCTTGACGCTCTTGGTAACCGCGTAGGCATCTCTGATCGCCTTAAATCTCGGCTCTCGGATCTTTCGTTCTTTCTTCTTTCGCTTAAACATGGCCTTAGTTTAGGGGAGCGGGGGCGCTTCCACCAAGACGGACAGGGGCCCAGCGCGCTCCGACATGGCTATCGGGATAACGGGCTTGCAGATCGAATAAAAGTTCTTGCATTGCTTGTCGAAGTTCAATCTCACCCTCTTCGACACTGGAATCCTTTGTGAAATAGAGCGGCTCCCCGAAGGCGACAAAGATTGGAAACTTCTTACGTGAGAGATCACGCTTGACCTTCTTGGTCCAAATTCTCTGAGAGCCCCAGACTGCGACGGGGATGATTGGAACATTCCCACCGATAGCAAGACGCACCGCTCCAGATTTAAACTCCTTTAACTCAAAACTGACCGAGATGGTTCCTTCCGGAAAAATTCCAACAATTTCGCCAGATCGCAAGGCGCGTAAGGCCGCCACAAATGAGGCAGAACCACTGGAACGATCAACGCTGATGTGGTGCATTCCCCGTAACAATGGGCCAGCAATTTTGTTATCAAAGAGTTCGCGCTTTGCCATAAAGCGTACATATCTCTTTACCGGAAGTGCGCAAGTTCCTATCAATGCGAAATCAAGATAACCAATGTGGTTCATAGCCAAGATGGCACCCCCTTCGCGAGGGATGTTCTCAACACCTCTTGAATCAAATCGAAGGCCGAGATACTTCCAGAAAGTCTTCAGAGTGAGGATTACAGGAGGGTAGACAAGATCAGCCATCTACTTCAATCCACTGCTGGCGCGAGATTCCATCGCTTGGCGATAAAGGCGTCCAGCGCGATAGCTGCTGCGGACAAGCGGTCCACTCATGACACCTAGGAAACCAACCTCGGTCGCTTCTTGGGCAAGTTCAACAAATTCTTCTGGCTTTACCCAGCGCTCTACCGGGTGGTGCTTCATCGTTGGTCGTAGGTATTGCGTAATTGTTATGAGATCACACCCGGCAGCATGAAGATCAACTAGAGCTTGTGAAATCTCTGCTCGAGTTTCACCTAGACCTAAGATCAAATTCGATTTTGTAATGAGGCCGTAATCTCGAGCTTGAGTAATGACATTAAGTGATCGCTCATAGGTAAAGGCTGGTCGGATTGTTTTGAAAATTCGAGGAACCGTCTCAAGGTTATGGGCAAATACCTCTGGTGCCGCGTCGAAAACTTGGTTGAGTAGTTTGGGATTTCCACTGAAATCCGGCGCTAACATTTCAACGCCACATCCTGGATTCAACTCATGTACTTTCCGAATGGTTTCGGCATATAACCAGACGCCCTCATCCTCGAGATCATCTCGGGTGACACCAGTAATGGTTGCGTACTTAAGACCCATGCTCTTGACAGATTCTGCAACTTTTCTAGGCTCTTGGCGATCTATTGGAAGTGGCTTACCAGTGTCAATGTTGCAAAAATCGCAACGGCGAGTGCATCGATCACCACCGATAAGAAAAGTAGCTTCCTTATCTTCCCAGCATTCGAAAATGTTTGGACATGCTGCCTCTTGGCAGACAGTGTGAAGGCCTTCACTTTTTACCAATGATAGTAAGCGTGTGTACTCAGGACCCATGTTGGCGCGAGTTTTAATCCACTCAGGCTTGCGCTCTATTGGGGTCTGAGAATTACGAGCTTCGATGCGTAACAATTTACGGTCATCAGGGTGTGTGGTCATCTGCTCACCTTCGCTAGTGATTCGTACATATGCTTTTCAACTATGGGAAGCACTTCGTCAGTGCTGATACTACGGCCGAGCTCCTTTGAAAGAGATGTGACGCTGGCATCATCGATTCCACACGGAATAATTGAATTATAGGCGCTGAGATCAGGCTCAATATTGAGTGCAAAACCATGCATGCTGACACCGGATGCGACTCTGATTCCGATAGCGGCGATCTTTCGTGAACCTTGGCTATCAACTACCCACACGCCGGAACGGCCCTCAACCCGCTGGGTTTCTAGCCCAAGTTCTTGGCAGATTGAGATGAGTGCGCTTTCAATCTCGCGCACAAATCCCACAAGTTCTGTCGGTTTAGCAAGACGAACAATCGGATAACCGACGAGTTGGCCGGGACCGTGCCATGTGATCTTGCCGCCGCGATCAACATCGATCACCACTGATCCATCAGTGGGGCGTTCATGAATTTGTGTGCGTTTGCCCGCAGTAAAGACTGACGGGTGTTCTAGAAGAATAAGTGTGTTTTCGCGAACGCCATCTGCAATCTCGCGATGGAGAGACCTCTGCAGTTCCAGTGCGTCGAGGTAGTCAATCGTCCCGGCCCGCTGCATTGCAATGGGTGAATGTGAGACGGCTGAGTCGGCAACTGGCACACCCCCAGCCTAAAGGTAGGCTTGCCTTCTTGCTAATCCAGCAGAAGAAACCGTGAGAAAGGCCGACAGAGCCATGTCAACATCTGCGAAAAAGAGCCGTAAACCGTTTGCGCTAGCGATGCTAGTTGTTATCGCCTGGATAGTGATCTCTGGAATCTTTGGGCCACTATTCGGCAAACTCACATCGGTTCAGGAGAATAACAATTCATCGTTTCTTCCGAAAGGGGCGGAAGCCACCCAGGCTGCAGACGTCATTGCGACTTTTTCAGATCAGGATTCCTTTACATTCCCAACCCTTATCCTCTTAGAAGGTAAGGCAGATCCCGCGACCTTTGCAGCGATTAATTCTCACTTCGCTACTGTCAGTGCGTTAACTCTTGCCGGAACGACAGCAACAATTTCAGATTACATCGCACCTGATCAGCAGATCACCGCTTTTCCATCACAGGATGGCGGAGCCATCTTGGTCAATATTCCATTAGATGGAAGTGCAATAGGACAAGTTTTGCCGAATGACGAACCAGTTTTACCGGCGCTTATCGAAGCGTTACGTGAAGATATCGCGCCGATCGCCGAAGCAAATGGACTGGATCCTTACGTCACTGGCCCTGGTGGCCTCTTTGGAGATCTCTTTGCCGCGTTTGGGACAATCGATTCGACTCTCTTGTTGACTACCCTCAGCGTTGTTGCGGTGATTCTCATAGTTGTCTACCGATCACCAATTTTGTGGATCATTCCGCTGATCTCTGCCTTGATTGCTCTTGCGCTGGCGGGCGGAATTGTTTACCTCCTTGCAAAAAATGACATCATTGATGTGGATGGTCAATCGCAAGGAATCCTCTCCATTCTTGTTATCGGTGCGGCGACAGATTATGCGCTCTTGCTTATTGCTCGATATAGAGAAGAGCTGCATCTGCACAGCAGTCGATTTACTGCGATGCGCGCGGCATACAAAGGTGTCTGGGAGCCGATTCTTGCCTCTGGATCAACGGTTGCAATCTCTCTCTTGATTTTGCTCTTCAGCCAGCTTTCAAATACAGCAGGACTTGGCCCTGTTGGGGCTATCGGAATTGCCTCTGCCATGTTTACGATCTTGACGCTCTTGCCCGCACTCTTGCTTGTCTTTGGGCGTTGG
>JBIIRQ010000026.1:0-7587 GCA_044341445.1 Candidatus Planktophila sp. | reverse complement strand
ATTGACCGCCTTAGCGAAAGAGAAGGCGAAAGAGGCGACCAGCACCGGCAACTCGATCACCCTCGAGCCAATGAACGCCTTTGAGCGCAAGATTATCCATGACACAATCCAGGAGCTAGGCCTGACCAGCGAATCAGATGGCGAAGACCCACGTCGTTTCGTCGTCATCTACCCTGCATAAATTTCCAGAGCCAACCCACCCATGTCAGAGAGCGGCGTTTCACGTGAAACACTCATTGAGCGCTACTTTCCAGAGCGCCTAACGGAGATAGCTTCCTACGCTCACTTTCTCACCACCGCCGGGATCGAACGCGGCCTGATCGGCCCTCGAGAGGGGGAGCGGATCTGGGAGCGCCATATCTTTAACTGCCTACCCGTCACCCAACTCATTCCCCAGGGCGCATCGCTCTTTGATATCGGATCAGGGGCGGGGCTACCTGGGATCGTGATCGCTTTAGCCCGCCCCGACCTCACCGTTACCTTGATCGAACCCCTTGAACGAAGGGTCGCCTTCCTCAACGAGGCGGTCGAAGGGCTAAATATCGAGGTTATCCGTGGACGAGCTCAAGATGTAAAGAGATCAGCTGATTTTGTCACCGCCCGGGCGGTTGCCCCATTGGAGAAGCTGAAGAAGATGAGCTGGCATATGGTCAAAACCGGGGGAAGCCTCTTAGCGATGAAGGGCGAAGGCGCTTCAGCTGAGATGGAAGGGGTCAAGGGTGCGACCTTGCATGAAATTACATTAGAGGGAATTGACCTCGGTCGCATCGTCTCAATTAAAAAGGGTGCTTAGATAAGGCCATGAACCAGAGCGGTGATGATTCACGTGAAACATCGATGAATTCAGCGCCGGTAATCGGGGTCCGCAGACTTAAAGAGGCGATGGCCAAACCGGCCTCAACCCGAATCTTCACCGTTGCCAACCAGAAGGGTGGGGTCGGCAAAACCACCACCACCGTCAATATTGCCGCCGCTCTCTCCATGGGGGGTCTCCGTGTTCTTGTTATTGATTTAGATCCACAGGGCAATGCCAGCACAGCGCTGGGTGTTCCGCATCGTGATAACGCCGGCATCTATGAAGTATTAATGGGGACGCAAGAGATCTCCTCTGTTCTACAGAAAGTAGCAGGGTTCCCATCCCTTGATTGCATTCCATCAAATACATCGCTAGCAAATGCTGAAATTAATTTAGTCTCAATGGTTGCGCGAGAATTACAATTAAAGGAAGCGCTAGAAACACTGAGTGCAAATTATGATTACATTTTTATTGATTGCCCTCCATCACTTGGACTTCTTACAGTGAACGCTTTTGCTGCAGCGAGAGAATTGTTGATTCCAATACAAGCTGAGTACTACGCGCTGGAAGGTTTATCACAACTACTTGAAACATATGCTGTAGTTAAAAAGAGATTGAACCCAACACTCAATCTTTCAACAATTCTCTTAACAATGTTTGATGGACGTACGCGACTCGCAAACGATGTTGCAGCAAATGTCCGTGCTCACTTCCCTAACGAGTTAATTGATATTCCGATCCCACGTGCAGTGCGAGTATCTGAAGCTCCTTCATATAATCAAACCGTAATGACTTACGACCCGGTTTCACCAGGTGCAATTGCATATATGCAGGTTGCGCGCGAGATTGCAGAACGCGGTAAAGCGAAAGAGACAACTGCATTCGATTCAAATGTAGTGAGTATAAATTATAAGAAGGATGGAGAGAGCGCATGAGTGCAAAACGTGGTGGGCTCGGAACAAATTTAGATTCATTAATCCCAACATCACTCACTGTTGGTCAGAGTGAAGTTGCACAACAGAATGAAGTACCCATCTCATCAATTTCGCCAAACCCACGCCAACCACGAACGGTTTTTGATGAAGATGCACTTAACGAATTGATTGCATCAATAAAAGAGATAGGTATTTTGCAACCCCCAGTTGTGCGAAAAGTAACTGAGGGACGCTACGAACTCATTATGGGTGAGCGGCGATTACGTGCGGCAAAAGCTGCGGGCCTCACATCGATCCCTGTCATTATTAGACAAACCCCAGATAATGAATTGTTACGCGAAGCGTTGATTGAAAATATCCATCGAAGCCAACTCAACCCACTTGAAGAAGCCGCTGCTTACGCAGGACTACTTGATGATTTTGGCTGCACACATGATGAGCTCGCACTCAAATTGGGTAGATCCCGCCCGCTTATCTCCAACATGCTCCGTCTCCTTAACTTACCTGCAACAGTGCAGCGCAAAGTTGCCGCAGGTGTAATTTCTGCAGGACATGCACGCGCGCTTCTTGGCCTCAGCGATGAGAAAGAGATCGAAAAACTTGCTAATCGGATCGTGGCTGAAGGTTTAAGCGTTCGCGCGACCGAAGAGATTGTCGCCACAGCTCAACCGGCAAAGAAGAGCCCACAAGCGAAGACAAAGGTGGGAATCTCAGGGACCGCCCTGGCAAGCGCTGAATTACTCAGTGATTATCTTGATACACGCGTACGTATTGAGCAAGGTAAAGGAAAAGGAAAGATCACAATCGAATTTTCAGGCAGTCAAGATCTACAACGGATTGTGGATTTAATTGAGGGCTGAGCCCCTGCGATTCATCTCTTGATGGACTACATGTCCTAACGCTTTAACGCCTTCACGAATCCTCTCTGGTGTTGGGTGACAGTATGAAAGACGCATCGACCATGAACCAAATCCATCTGCATAGAAGGCTGTGCCTGGGACATAGGCCACCTTTGCAACAATCGCCTTAGGCATCATCGCTTTGGTATCAATCTCTGGTGGCAGATTAACCCAGACATAGAAACCACCACCAGGTTTGGTCCAGGTAGCCTCTTTAGGGAAATACTCATCGAGAGATTCCAACATCGCATCACGGCGGACCTTATATACATCACAAAAACTTGCAATCTGATCGCGCCAAGGTTGGTGAGTCAAATAGTTAGCAATTGTTAACTGTGTGAAATTTGAAGGACATAAAATCGAAGATTCAGAGGCGATTACCAATTTATCTTTGAGAGATTGAGGAACAAGAGCCCAACCGACACGAAGTCCAGATGCAATAGTCTTTGAAAACGAACCGAGATAGATGACGTTCTCTGAATCTTCTGCACGCATCGCATTTGGCGACGGACGATCAAAACCTAAAAGCCCGTAAGGGTTATCTTCAACAACAAAAATTCCTTCTTCGCGACAGATCGCAAGAATTTCAGTGCGTCGATCAGCTGGCAGTAAAACACCCGTAGGGTTTTGGTAATTCGGGATTAAGTAGAGAAATTTAATCTTTCGTCCAGCAGCGCGAGTGACTGTAATTGCCTCGCGTAGCGATTGCGGAACCATTCCATCAAGATCCGTCTCAACATGGACAACAGATGCCTCATACTGCCTAAATGTTCCAAGAGCACCAACGTAGGAAGGCGCTTCAACTAAAACTACATCACCTGGGTCGATAAAAATTCGCGAGATAAGATCAAGGGCTTGTTGGGAACCGGTGGTGACAACAACATCGTCAGGGTTGGCTCGGATTCCTTCAAGAGCCATCACATCACAGATTAATTCGCGAAGCTTAGGATGCCCTTGCCCGCTTCCATACTGAAGTGCTTCTGCGCCGTTAGTTAAAATCAGTTCATTAACAATATTTGCCATCATATCCATCGGCAACGCTGAAAGATTTGGCATACCCCCAGCGAGAGAGACAATCTCCGGGCGCGAGGCAACTGCAAAGAGTGCACGGATCTCACTCGGGAGCATTCCCGCAGCGCGAGCAGCAAAACGCTCTTCCAGCTTCTGCGGCGCTCCTGTATGAAAGCGCGTATTAACCTCGGACATAAGGAGAAGTCTCCCATATACAAGAGACTGCTGGGTAATCAATTTAGCGACGAATACCTGCGCTACGAAGATCGGATAAGCGAAGAGTCCCAGTTTTGGCATCATCTTCAGCCGCTAGATAGAGCCGCTGGATAGCGATAATAAATGCTTCGGCGAGAGCATCGCGAAATTCAGGAGTAGCTAAATTTTTTGCATCGTGTGGATTACTTAAATAACCACAATCAACTCGGATCGATGGCGCTTGAGTAAGACGGAGCAAGTCCCATGTTTTTGGGTGCGACCTGCAATTAAGAAGACTGGTGCGCGCAGAAATTTCCCGTTGTAATAACGAGGCAAATCGTTCTCCAACAACTGAGTGAACTCCGTGAGCTTGGCTTCCATAGAAATAAGTAGCTACGCCTTGAGCTAGCGGATTTGAATGTGTATCTGTATGAAGTGAGATAAAAAGATCTGTTGGATTTGCATTTGTGAATGCGATTCGTTCACTTTCACTAGGGCTATTCTGCGGACCGCGTGTAAGAAAAACACTGGCACCGAGTGCTAAAAGGCGGCCCTCTATTCGCACCGCGATGTCGTAAACGATCTCCTCTTCACCAGGGCTACTACCTGGATCAAGCACAATTACTTTATTTGCAAGGGCCGGGCCTCGGGTTCGAACAGCAGCACTCTCACGCAGTTGAGCTGGCGCGCCACCTGAAACTATTTTCGTTAAACGAATAAGTCCAATTATCGTCTCCGGTCCACATCGACCATCCACCTTTGCACCGACTGACTTCTGAAAATCTTTAATAGCATTTTCGGTACGAGGACCATAGATTCCATCTACTCGTCCACAATCAAAACCCATATCGGTCAATCGTGATTGTAGAGAGGCAACGTCATCGCCGTGCATAAGCGAGCTGCTCTGTAGATAGAGCGAACGGTCACCCAACTTCCAGCGCGCATCTTCTAAAGCACGTTCGGTCGCAACATCAAGGACGCCTGTAACGTTGAGCCCACGCTCTTGCTGAAAAGAACGAATCTGATCAGGTGTAAGCACGGGATGCATTATTTAAATTTCTTTAAGGTTTAAATAAATGCTTCAAGGTCTTTAAGAAGAGCTGGTTTTGGCTTGGCGCCAATAATCGTCTTAACAACCTCACCGTTGACATAAACGTTGAGCATTGGGATCGATGTAACACCGTATTTAATGGCGATCGCAGACTCCTCATCTGTATTGAGTTTTACAATCTTTATCTTCTCGCCATACTCATTGGAGAGATCTTCCAGAATTGGCCCAATTGCACGGCATGGCCCACACCATTCAGCCCAGAAATCTACCAAGACCGGGATGCTGCTCTTGAGAACAACGTCGTCGAAATTTGCCGCAGTTACCTTGCTAGTTGCCATTGAGCCGCTCCAGTTTTATTTTTCGTGAGATGGGTGTGTAGAAATCTAACTTTACTAGTGGGAGAGAAATTTTTCAGCGTCTAACGCTGCTTGGCAGCCAGAACCTGCAGCTGTGATCGCTTGACGGTATGTGTGGTCGACAAGATCTCCGCATGCAAAAACTCCAGGAAGGTTGGTCTTGGTCGAGCGACCTTCAACCTTGACGTAGCCCTCATTATCACAATCGATCTGCCCGATAAGGAGTTCGCTACGTGGAATATGTCCAATAGCAACAAATAGGCCGGTGAAATCACGTTGTGAGAGCTCGCCCGTGAGAGTATTTCGCAAAGCGAGCGCTTCAACCTTATTCTCTCCCAAAATATCAACAACTTCGGTGTTCCATAACATTTCAATCTTCGGATTGTTAAGTGCGCGATCTGCCATGATTTTAGAGGCACGTAATGTGTCGCGGCGGTGAATCAATACCACCTTACTCGCAAACTTAGTTAAGAATGTCGCTTCTTCAACTGCTGAATCTCCACCACCAACAACAGCGATCGTTTGATCTCTAAAGAAGAAACCATCACATGTGGCACACCAAGAAACTCCGCGCCCAGAGAGACGATCTTCATTAGCTAACCCAATATGTCGGTAAGCAGAGCCGGTGGCAAGAATTACTGCACGCGCCTGGATAACATGTCCACTTCCATCTTTAATTGTTTTGATTTCACCCTTGAGATCCATCTCAACAACGTCATCTGTAATCAACTCTGTCCCAAAACGAGCAGCTTGTTTCCGCATGCTCTCCATGAGTTCAGGGCCCATCACTCCATCAACAAAGCCAGGAAAGTTTTCAACTTCAGTAGTGGTCATCAGCGCTCCACCGGCGGTAACAGAGCCTTCATAGAGAACTGGGCTTAATTGCGCGCGCGCGGCGTAGATCGCAGCGGTATATCCGGCAGGTCCAGAACCGACAATAACGAGATCACGAATCATAAGATCAGCCTACACACTTAAGCGCCCTTCCTCTTCTTTAATAGACCCCGCCCAAATTCGGCGAGAGTTGCAATTTCTGAGATTTTAAATAACTTCGCAAAGAGAAGATAGAAAACTCCGCTTGCTGCCAATACAACGCAGAGACGAAGCGCTCGCAGGAGAGCCGAAGAGTCAGCACTCTCCCATTCAAGTAAGTACACCAACGCAAAGAGAGGAGCCATTGCCAAAAGAGAGGAGATAAATAGTTTCGCGTGATGTCCAATAAAGGTGGAGACAGCCAATTTTCCAATATGTTTCTTCAAAAGTCCCAGTGTAATAAAGAGCCCAACGATATAACTCACAGAAAAAGCGACACCCAGACCAATAGTTACCTGTTGGCTGTTGAGCGTATAGAGAAAAACGTAAGACAAAGCAACTGAGATAATGTTAATTATCAAGATTGAAACAACTTGCGTTCGTGTATCTTCAAAAGCATTAAAACCACGAATAAGAATTAAATTAATCGAGAATGCAACAAGCCCGAGACTCAAGGCTGAGAGAACTTGCCCGATATATCGAGAATCCTCCAGAGAAATTCCAAAATAAAGCGCTTCGGTCATCAGTGGCCCAAAGAAAAATAAGGCAACACCACTGGGAACAGTCACAACACCAACCATTTTAATAGTTCTGATTAACTGCTTACGAACTTCTACTACATTTTTCTCTATTGCCAACTTGGAGAGGTGGGGAAGAAGCGCAGTGACAATTGAGATCGTGACAATTGAATAAGGTAACAACATGATGTAGTACGCCGCGGTAAATGGAGTGAATCCGACTCCTGTTGTGATTCCTTCTTGTGAACTACGAACCGCCGCACTTGTCGCAACGTTTACCGTCACTAGATAACCAAGTTGTGAAATCAAGACATAGACCAAAGTCCATCCAGCTAGCGAGAATGATTTACCTAAACCGTGCAATCCAAATCGAATGCGCAGATGAATACCAGAACGCCTAACGACAGGAATGAGAATTAGCGCCTGCACCACAATTCCAAGAGTTGTTCCCCACCCCAGAAGTTGAATCTGAGCATCAGTGATTGTCTCTAACGTGATCGAATTCTGGAAAATGAGGACCCCAGAAAATACTGCAATTACAACGAGATTATTGGCAATTGGAGCCCACATAAGAGGGGCAAAAGAACCGCGGGCGTTAGCAACTTGCCCCAACATCGTGAATAAACCTAAGAAGAAAATTTGCGGAAGACAATACCGAGTAAAGGCAATCGCGATCTGGTTCTCTGCTTCAAAACCTACCGTTGAAAATTCTGGTGCATAAAGTCGCACGAGAGCCGGTGCAAAGATGACTCCAATAACAACTAAAAGCAGAAGTATTCCTGAAATTGTTGTTA
>JBIIRQ010000001.1:0-24638 GCA_044341445.1 Candidatus Planktophila sp. | reverse complement strand
GTTGAGAAATCTGATGCAGTGATCACAATGGGTTGTGGTGATGTCTGCCCCTTATATCCTGGCAAGCGTTATGAAGATTGGGTACTTGATGATCCCGCCGGACAGGGCATCGAAAGTGTCCGGGTTATTCGAGATGAGATTAAGACGCGCGTTGAAGCGTTACTTGCAGAGTTATTGGACTGACCAGATGAGGTTACGCGCGCACCTGGCAGAGTTTTTAGGTACAGGGCTCATCACAGCAACGGTAGTTGGTTCTGGCATCATGGCTCAGAATCTGAGCGATGATGTTCTGCTGCAACTATTTATCAATACTTTTGCGACAGTTACGGTCTTAGCTCTTGCGATATGGCTCTTGACGCCTGTGAGTGGTGCTTATTTCAACCCAGCAGTTGTATTTATCGCCTTTCTGCGAAAGAAAGAATCCCTAGTCACAGCAGTGACTTTTTCAGTAATACAAATTGTGGGAGCTGCAGGGGGAGCAATTCTTGCCCATGCACTTTTTAGTCGTACCCTGATTGATCCTTCAACAAATGTGCGCGACGGCAGCGCACTCTTTTTCAGTGAAATTGTTGCAACTGCGGGACTCATTGCCACAATTTTCATCGCAAGCAATCAAGGGCGAGGAGGGCACGTTTTCTGGTTAGTACCTATGTGGATTGGTAGCGCATATGTATTTACATCTTCGACCAGTTTTGTAAATCCTGCCATTACACTCGGTCGCTCTCTCACCGATAGCTTCTCTGGTATCGCAATCGCTTCTGTACCTTTCTTTATCGCTGCACAGTTCATCGGAGCGCTCTTGGGTCACGTGATTGCAAACTTACTCGTAAAGCCAGTTCAGAAATAGTCTTACTTATTTACTTCTAAATTGAATATCGTTCTTCTTCATCTCTGAGACAAGAATACGAATCACATTCGGGCCAACTCCATGTAGCTCTTTAAGTGCACTGAGAGATGCTTTACGAAGATCTGAAATCGTGTAGAAACCTTCGTCAATAAGCGCACGTCGAGCTGGCGCACTAATTCCCATAGCAAGCCATTCCTGATCAACGTCTGAATACGGATCATGTTCTGCTTCTCCACGAGTTACCGCAGATTTACTGGCTGCTTTTTCAGCACGACGAGCAACGGCAGCAGCCATCGCCTCAGATTGTAATTTTTTAACTTTCGCCCTTGAGGGTTTTGCCATAATTTTCACTCAACTCATCTTGGAAAACGTTGAAACTGGTAGTACTGGTGCGGGAGGCGGGACTTGAACCCGCACGTCCGAAGACACAGGTTCCTAAGACCTGCGTGTCTGCCATTTCACCACTCCCGCAAAAGAGCGACTTTCGTTGCCGTACAAATAATGTTCGTCACAGAATTGTTATTTCAATCCTGTGGCTATTGGCCTAGGTTACGGGTAAGTTCGCCTTTGATCAAAACGCAATAGTTCTACACAGATCCGAGCGCTACTCAAGACCACGGGAGAAAACCATGTCAGTTACACCAAAGCCAGCAGATAAGTTCACCTTCGGCCTATGGACCGTCGGATGGCAGGCCCGCGATCCCTTTGGAGATCCAACGCGAGGACCTCTAGATCCTGTGCGTACGGTTAATGAGCTGGCAGCGCGAGGCGCGTATGGAGTGACCTTTCACGATGATGACCTCATTCCCTTTGGAAGCAATGATTCAGATCGTCTTGCCCACATAGATCGATTTAAGAAGGCGCTGACAGAAACCGGAATGAAAGTTCCTATGGTTACAACAAATCTCTTCACACATCCAGTTTTTAAAGATGGTGCATTCACATCCAATGATCGCGACATTCGTCGCTATGCCATTCGCAAGGTAATGCGCAATATTGAACTTGCAGTTGATCTTGGCGCAGAGACATATGTCTTTTGGGGTGGTCGAGAAGGTGCTGAATCTGATGGCGCGAAAGATGCATATGTAGCACTTGATCGCTTCCGCGAAGCATTTAATGTGCTCGGTGATTTTGTCGCCGACAATGGGTACACAATTAAGTTTGCACTCGAGCCTAAACCAAATGAACCTCGTGGCGATATGTTCTTGCCGACCATTGGACATGCACTTGCCTTTATCAATTCACTTGATCGACCAGAGATGGTGGGTGTTAATCCTGAAGTCGGCCATGAACAGATGGCAGGACTGAACTTTGTACATGGAATCGCCCAAGCGCTCTGGCATGGCAAGCTCTTCCATATCGATCTCAATGGACAGCACGGACCAAAGTACGATCAGGATCTTGTCTTTGGCCATGGCGATCTCAAATCAGCCTTCTTCCTGGTTGATTTACTTGAAAGCCACAAGTACGCAGGACCTAAGCACTTTGATTACAAGCCAGCTCGCACAGAAAGCGATAAAGGTGTCTGGGAGTCAGCAACAGCAAATATGCGCACCTATCTCTTGCTGAAAGAGCGCGCACTTGCATTCCGTAGCGATCCACGTGTGATTGCTGCAATGAAGGATTCCAATATTCCTGGACTCACCGAACCAACTCTTGCAAAGGGTGAGACATGGAAGTCACTCACTGATGCCGATAGCTTTGATATCGAAGCAGCCGGAGCTCGTGGATATCACTATGAAGCTCTCGATCAATTAGCTCTTGAGCACCTCATGGGAGTCAAGGGCTAAACTCAATCAGCTCTTTTCGCTAACGCGATCCAGATGTGCGCTTTCGTGAAACTGCGTCAACTGTCGCCGCCAAGATCAATACGCCACCAGTTACCAGGAAGTTAATTCCAGCTGGTAGACCGAGAAGACCAAGGCCATTATCAATAATGGCGATAACCAAGGCACCGGCTGCGGCATGAATAAGTCGACCACGACCACCGAAGAGGCTAACGCCGCCAACGACAGCCGCCGCAACGCCTGAGAGCACAATGGCTTTTCCAGCCGTTGCTTCAACGGCACCAACGCGACTCGCGTTAAAGATTCCCGATATGACAGCAAGAGATGAGCAGAGCATAAAGGCAATAATTCGAATTTTAACAACCTTGATACCGGAACGTCGCGCCGCTTCAGGATTTCCACCCACCGCATAAAGGTGGCGTCCAAAACGTGTGCGATCGAGGAGCAATGTACCGAGAAAGAGAACGGTCAGCGCGATCGGCACAACTATCGGAACGCCACTAATTTCTTTAATTGATTGGCTTCGGTTTTCGTTAAGAAGTGCAACGAGCGTCGCTCCGATTAACGCAACAATTCCGAGCTTGGTATACATAAGCGATATCGGACGATTTGCAAGACCGTTACGGGCTCGAACTCTGCGATCATAGAAATTTAAAAGTGTCATGACTGTGAGCGCAAGTGCGAGGAATGCCCAACCCATCCAACCTGGAAGGTTGTCATTCATAATGGCTCTAATCTCTGGAACTTCAATGCGGTAGATGCCACCATCGCCAAGAAGTGCGAGCTGTAGCCCTTGGAAACCAAGGAATAGGCCTAGGGTTACAACGAAGGATGGAACACCAACCTTTGCCACGAAGAATCCAATGAATGCACCGATGACAACACCGCAGAGCAAGCCAGCAACAATTGAAATTCGCCAGTCGATTTCCCAGCGATTTGTCATAATAATAAAGAGCGCCATCGCCACACCAGATGTGACACCGGCAGATAGATCGATTTCTGCTAGCAGAATGACGAATACCAGCGCCATCGCAAGCATCATCAAGGTTGCCGTCTGTGTCAAAAGATTGGCAAAGTTACCTTGAGTAAGAAAGTATGGGTTGAGCGCTGCAAATAAAAATGTGAGAACAAAGAGTGAGAGCACTGAAGGAAGAGCGCCCATCTCTCCACCTTTAACTCTCGCCTTATATGCGGTGAGTTGCTCGCGGACGTTTCCCTCGTGACCTGAACCGATAGTGACGCTCACTCTTGATCTCCCATCGTGCGAGAACCGGTGATGTATTGAACAACGTCGAGGTGGTTAGTCTCTGAGGATTTAAGGTTTGCCACCATCTTGCCAAGATAGAGAACTGCAATATCGTCTGCAACTTTGAATACATCTTGCAGGTTGTGGCTAATAATGATGACGGCAACACCTGAGTCAGCAAGGCGACGCACAAGGTTAAGTACTTGCTCGGTCTGGGCTACACCAAGAGCTGCAGTCGGTTCATCAAGAATCACAAGTTTTGCATTACGCAGAACAGAACGTGCAATGGCAACTGTTTGGCGTTGACCGCCTGAAAGTGATGCAACTTTCTGACGCACTGAGCTCACCGTACGTACTGAAAGCCCAGTAAGAGTCTTTGATGCTTCAAATTCCATTTGTGGTTCGTTAAGAGTTATTCCAAGCATGGTCTCGCGACCAAGAAACATATTTTGAACAATATCCAAATTTTCACAGAGAGCGAGGTCTTGATATACAACCTCAATACCAAGGGCTGCAGCAGCGCGTGCGCTGGGCAACTGAACTTCCTTACCTTCGAACTTAACAACGCCACCGTCATACTCTTGTACGCCTGCAAGACCTTTAATCAGAGTTGACTTTCCGGCACCGTTATCACCGACAAGTGCAGTAACCCGTCCGGCATAAGCGGTGAAATCTATTCCTTTGAGAACATCCACCGGACCAAAACTCTTGGTAATTCCGATGAGTTCAACAATCGGCGTTTGCGATGTCATTTCAACCCTTTCAAAAAAATAGTTTAAATCTTCTCATTTCTTTCGTAAAAGCCTCCGCGCCGGCACATCAAATGCCGGCGCGGAGGATCTACTTATTGCTTAATTACGCTGTGACGCCGAACTCTTCACATGCAGCCATTACATCAGCTGTACATACTTCGTCGTACTTAGCATCTCCTGCAGCAACAACTTCTGCGACCTGATCAGGTCCTACAGAGTTAGGAGTTACTGCAATGTATGGAGTTCCATCAGCAAGTGCCTTATCAGCTGTTGGTGTCTCGCCGTTAAGGAGAGCAATTGCCAAATCTGATGCAGCTGTTGCAATCAGTGTGTATGGCTTCCAAACAGTTGTGGTCTGCTTGCCTAGAAGAACATTCTGGAGACCAGCTGGTGAAGCATCTTGTCCTGAGACAGGAACCTTCAAGCCAGCCTTATCAAGAATTGTGATGATGTTTGCAGCGTTGTTGTCGTTTGGTGCAAGAACTGCATCAACTTTTCCACCAACAGCTGTAAGTGCCTGCTCGAACAATGTTCCGGCCTTTGCGCCATCCCATGTTCCGGCCATGCTAAAGATTGGCTTTACACCAGCTGGCTCAAGAACTGAGAGCGCGCCGTCGTAGAACATCTTTGCATTTCCATCAGTTGGATCTCCCTGACCGTAGATAACACGGGCAGTCTTTGGATCCTTACCTGCTGCAGCTAGACCATCAAGAATTGCTTGTCCCTGAAGTGCTCCGACTGACTCGTTATCAAATGATACGTAGTAGTCAGCGCCTTCAATTGGGCGGTCGTATGCGATTACAGGAATACCTGCTTCTTTAGCCTTTGCTGCTACCTGGATACCTGCACCCTGGTAATCAACAAGGATCATGACACCGCAACCCTTTGTAAGCATCTGATCTGCGATCGTTGCGTACTTTGCTGTATCACCTTGTGCGTTCTGAATATCTGTTTCAAATCCTGCACCTGTAAGTGCTGAATCCATTGCTGGACGATCTCCGTTTTCCCAACGTGTTGATGACTCTGAGTCAGGAAGAATCATGCAAGCACGCTTACCTGCTGAATCATCGCTGCTTGAGCAACCTGAGATCAAAAGAGCTGCTGCTGCTGCGATCGCACCAGCAATAACTAGACGGCGCTTTGCCATATGTTTTACCTTTCGAAAGGTGTTCTCGCCCTTGGCCAAAACTATTTCGACCAGACATGTAGGCGGGGACGTACCCGAGAGTAATAGGAATTTCCCCTAAGGTCACTATCCAACAGGTCACGTTCTGGTAAAGGCATGAGAGCCCTCTAAGCAGGTAACCTTGCATAATGCAGACGCTATCTGGCTCAGAATCCCTCGAAGCGGCGATCCTTGCCGCAATTGCGCGGGCATTTGAGCGGGGGGATTTACTGGGAACGATACCAGTGGCGATTTCCTTGGAGCGGCCAAAAAATCGAGACCATGGGGATTATGCGACCTCGATCGCTCTTCAGTTAGCAAAGGCGGCGGGCAAGAGTCCGCGCGAGGTTGCCGAACTGTTGCGCTCTGACATCGCCGAGTTACCTGAAGTAAGCGCTGTAGATATTGCTGGCCCTGGATTTATTAACATCACTTTGAATCGAAGTAGTCAAGCAGAACTTGTCAGAACAATTCTCTCTGCGCCAACGACATATGGCACTGGTGATGCACTCGCTGCCATCTCAATCAATCTTGAATTCATTAGCGCGAATCCAACAGGTCCACTTCATCTAGGACATACGCGTTGGGCTGCTGTTGGAGATGCGCTCGGTCGAGTTCTCTCTGCGGCAGGTGCCAAGGTCACGCGCGAGTTCTATATCAATGATCGCGGAAACCAGATGGAACTCTTTGGCCAATCTGTTGAAGCCGCAGCACTTGGGTTGCCAATCCCTGAAGATGGATATCAAGGTGCATATATTGCAGATCTTGCCACCCAAGTTGTAAAAGAAAATCCGCAGATCACACAGGTGGAAGGGCAAGCTCGTCGGGATGCTTTTCGCGAAGCTGCATACAAAGTACAACTCGCCCAACAACAAGGTGTTCTCGAAACTTTTAATACTCGATTTGATATCTGGTTCTCCGAGCGCTCGCTTCATGATGCAGGAGCCGTTGAACACGGTGTAGAAAAGTTACGTAAGCAAGGACATGTCTTTGATTCCGAAGGTGCGATTTGGCTACGTACGACTGATTTTGGCGATGATAAAGATCGCGTAATCACAAAGGCAAATGGCGATCTCACATACTTTGCTTCCGATACCGCGTACTACATCAATAAGCGTGAGCGTGGTTTTGAGATCTGTATCTACATGTTGGGGGCAGACCACCACGGGTACGTTAATCGCTTACGCGCTACCGCTGCCTGTGCTGGCGATGACCCTGATTACAATGTCGAAATACTCATTGGCCAACTGGTGAAGATCATGGAAGGCGGCGAAGAGGTAAAACTCTCTAAGCGCGCTGGCACGATAATTACGCTTGAAGAGTTAGTGGAAAAAGTTGGCGTAGATGCCGCTCGCTATACCTTGATTCGATATCCAGTAGATACTCCGATGGTCATGGATTTAGATATCTTGCGTCGAAATACAAATGAGAACCCTGTCTATTACGTTCAGTATGCACACGCACGCATTGCAGCGGTGCTGCGCAATGTTGCAGAGCTCGCTATCCCTATCGGTCTGGATCATTTTGACCCCGCCCAGCTTTCCCACAATCGCGAAAACGAGCTGCTCGGCACGCTGGCAGAATTTCCTCGAGTCGTTGCAACGGCTGCGCAGTTACGTGAACCTCACAGAGTTGCCCGTTACCTGGAAGAGCTGGCCGGTGTGTATCACGGCTTCTACGCAGATTGTCGCGTATTGCCGCTGGGGGATGAGTCGATCTCTTCATTGCATTCGGCTCGCGCTAATCTTTGCGCAGCAACGAAGCAGGTCTTACAGAACGGCCTAGAACTTCTCGGCGTGAGCGCTCCAGAGAGGATGTAGAGATATGTGGTCCTCAGCTATCTCATTTAATAAAGAAGGCCTTGCAATCGGAGGCCTCACTGCTCGCACATTAGCGAATGAGTTTGGAACACCTACTTTTTTTATCGACGAAAATCACTTTCGGTCACGCGCACAATTATGGGCAGATGCGTTAAGCGCTAATTTTGGTGACTCTGCTGGCACTGTCTATTACGCAGCCAAGGCATTTATCTGCACCGATGTAGCCCGCTGGATAAAAGAAATCGGTATCGGAATTGATGTCTGCACAGGCGGCGAACTTGCAGTGGCGCTAGCCGGGGGCATTGATCCTAAGAAGATTGAACTACACGGCAATAACAAATCAGTGGCAGAGATCAATCGCGCAGTCGAAGTTGGTGTCAGAGTAATTGTGCTGGATTCATTATTCGAAATTGAACGAGTGAGTTCGGCTGCAAAGAAAGCAGGGGTTCGCCAAGCAGTGATGCTCCGCCTGACTCCGGGGGTACAGGCCCACACCCACCAATCAATATCAACTGCTCACGAAGATGTGAAGTTTGGATTTTCCATTGCAAGTGGTTCGGCGTGGGCTGCAGTCTCAGAGGTAATGTCACACCCGGAACTAGAGCTGCGAGGCTTTCATACTCATATTGGATCTCAAATCTTTGGAACCGACTCTTTCGAACTTGCTGCCACTCGCATCATTGCGCTGATGGCAACATTCAAGGATGCGTACTCAACAGAACTTCCAGAACTTGATCTCGGTGGTGGGTATGCAATCGCCTATCTTCCAGGTGAAAAAACTGTAGAGCCACACGATGTCTTGCCAGCACTGAGCGCACTCGTTAAAAGAGAGTGCAAAGCCGCTGGATTAAAGCTGCCACTTGTTTCAATTGAGCCTGGACGAAATATCGTTGGACCAACAACTTTTACCTTGTATGAAGTCGGAACAGTCAAAGATGTAACGCTAGAAGATGGCGGAATTCGTAAGTATGTTTCAGTCGATGGTGGCATGAGTGAGAATATGCGTACCTCTTTATATGATGCCGAATACTTTGCAACGTTAGCCGATCGCACATCAACTGCACCGCTGACGCAATCACGAGTAGTAGGTAAGCATTGTGAAACCGGCGATATTGTTATTCGCGACATTAAAATTCCAGCAGATATCGCACCCGGTGATCTTCTTGCCACCCCCGCGACTGGGGCATATGGCCGAAGCATGGCAAGTAACTACAATCATGTGCCCCGACCCCCTGTTGTTGCTATAAAAGATGGGAAAGCCCGCGTAATAGTTCGCCGCGAAAATGAGGCAGATCTACTCGCACTCGATGTGAAAGAATAGGCAGATGAGATCCCCTGATCAGCCAGTGAGAATCGGCATGCTTGGATGTGGCGTTGTCGGAAGTGAAGTAGCCCGATTAATCCTGGCCGATACCGTTGAACTGTCTACCCGCGCGGGGGCGAAGATAGAGCTAGTAAAAATTGCAGTTCGTGAGATCAAGGCGCGTCCTGGGATTCCACAAGAACTATTTACTCTTGATGCCGAATCAATTGTTAATGATCCAAGTGTTGATTTGATTATTGAAGTGATGGGTGGAATCGAACCAGCGCGCTCACTCATCTTGAAAGCAATCAGTAATCGCAAATCTATCGTTACTGCCAACAAAGCTCTCCTTGCTAGCCACGGCGCAGACCTGTTCACCGCGGCGTATGCGCAGGGTGAAGATATTTACTATGAAGCCGCAGTTGCGGGAGCGATTCCAATTATTCGCCCCATGCGAGATTCGTTAGCAGGAGATCACGTTGTCCGCCTGATGGGTATTGTAAATGGGACGACAAATTATATTTTGACGAAGATGCATGAAGATAATCGTGAGTTTGCAGATGTGCTGGCCGAGGCGCAGAAACTCGGTTACGCCGAAGCAGATCCCACTGCTGATATTGAAGGTTTCGATGCAGCAGCAAAGGCTGCAATTTTATCTGGACTTGCATTTCATACCCGCGTTTCCGTAGACGATGTCTATCGCGAGGGAATTTCACAGATCACATTAGAAGATGTTCGCATCGCTAAATCGATGGACCATGTAATCAAGCTATTGGCAATCGCAGAGTTAACGCCAGCGGATGAGATTTCAGTTCGCGTTCACCCAGTCCTCCTCCATAAGAGCCACCCATTGGCATCTGTTCGCGATGCATTTAATGCTGTCTTCATAGAGGCAGAATCTGCTGGTCCATTGATGTTCTATGGCCGTGGTGCTGGTGGTGCTCCAACAGCATCTGCAATTCTTGGAGATGTGGTTGCGGTATCACGACACATTGCACTGAACTCAATTGGCCAGCGTGAAACTGATTATGCAGACCGAGATATTGCCTCAATTGAAACCACAAAGACCAAGTTTCTAATGCGCCTGGAAGTCCAGGATAAATCAGGTGTTTTAGCTGCTATTGCTCAAACCTTTGCTGAGCAGGATGTCTCGATTCAAACAGTTGACCAAAATGGTCGTGATGATGATGCCGAACTCATTATTGTCACCCACGGTGCAACTGAAGGAGAACTTAAAGCGACAGTTGAAGCGCTCAAGAAGCTTTCGATTGTCACAAAGATTTCTAGCGTTATTCGAGTAGAAGGCTCGACATCGCTATGAGCATTTTCGGAGGAAAGAAAAGTTCAGGTGCCCACCAATGGCGGGGTGTGATCGAGGAATACCGTCACCGACTTCCCGTCAGTGATAAAACTCCTATCGTTTCATTGCGCGAGGGCGGCACCCCACTTATTTATGCCTGCAATCTCTCTGAGTTGCTTGGTAATAATGTCTGGATTAAGTACGAGGGATTAAATCCAACTGGCTCCTTCAAAGATCGTGGAATGACGATGGCGATTTCAAAGGCGGCAGAAGATGGCGCTAAGGCGGTCATCTGTGCATCAACAGGAAATACGTCGGCATCTGCTGCGGCGTACGCGGTCAAGGCCGGGATGACCCCTGCCGTTCTTATCCCTAAAGGAAAAATTGCTATGGGTAAGCTCGCTCAAGCAGTCATTCACAATTCAACAATTTTGCAGGTCAATGGAAACTTTGATGATTGCCTCACCTTAGCACGCGAACTTTCAGAGAATTATCCCGTTGCACTGGTGAACTCTGTTAATCCTTATCGAATTGAAGGTCAAAAGACTGCTGCATTTGAAGTTGTCGATATGCTCAAAGATGCTCCTGATATTCACGCGCTCCCTGTTGGAAATGCTGGAAATATCACCGCATATTGGAAGGGGTATAAGGAGTATCGCAGCGATCGAATCTCCACCAAGCTTCCTCAGATGTACGGATTCCAGGCCGCAGGTGCGGCACCAATAGTTAAAGGAAAGATTGTAAAAAATCCTGACACCATCGCGACTGCAATTCGAATTGGAAACCCGGCATCGTGGGCACAGGCTGTTGAAGCACGTGATCTTTCTGGCGGTGTCATTGATTCGGTGACCGACAAGGAAATTCTCTCGGCCTACCGCCTTATTGCTGCGCAAGAAGGAATATTTGTTGAACCTTCATCGGCTGCTGGTCTTGCAGGACTCATTAAATATAAGAAAGCCGGAAAACTTCCTTCAGGAAAGACCATTGTTATCACAGTGAC
Organism: Candidatus Planktophila sp.; assembly: GCA_044341445.1. Lineage (GTDB taxonomy): Bacteria > Actinomycetota > Actinomycetes > Nanopelagicales > Nanopelagicaceae > Planktophila. Next base: position 13,418 of record JBIIRQ010000001.1, on the reverse strand, counting down.
AGGTCATGGACTAAAAGATATTCCTTACGCCCTCGAAGCGGCAAAGAAGCCAATAGTTGTTCCGGTGGATGTAAAGGCTGCAGCAAAAGCGTTGGGATTAAAGTAAATGGCAAAACCAACGTTTAAGGCAAACCCAATGCAGGTACAAGTACCGGCGACCAGTGCAAATCTTGGTCCAGGTTTTGACTGTTTTGGATTAGCGCTCGATCTTCATGATCGTTACGTCGCGCAGATTCTGGATGAACCAGGTCTTGATATTGATGTTGCAGGAGAAGGTGCAGAGACTCTCCCACACAACGATAAAAACCTTCTTATCAAGGCGATGAATAAAGGTTTTGAGTTCTTAGGTGGTAAGCCTAAAGGGATTGCTGTTCGCGCACTCAATGTGATTCCTCACGGACGTGGATTAGGCTCGTCTGCAAGTGCAATCGTTGGCGGCCTCGTCCTTGCGCGCTCACTCGTCCTTACCGGCAGCGACAAGATGAGTGATCAATCTTTACTAGATTTAGCGACTTCCATGGAAGGACACCCTGACAATGTTGCGGCAGCACTTTATGGTGGTGCAACAATTGCATGGCAAGAAGATCATCACGGAAAGCTAGTAGCCCAAGCCCTGCCTCTTGCAGTTGATTCGCGAATTCGTGCGATTGCATTTATCCCGAAGCAAGAATTTTCTACCAGTAAGGCGCGCAAGCTACTTCCAGAAAGTGTTCCACACGCAGATGCAGCAGCAAACTCTGCTCGCAGCGCACTTTTATCTCATGCACTTACACATCGTCCTGATCTACTCTTTCGCGCAACGGAAGATTTTCTCCATCAGGAATATCGCTCTACGGGAATGCCAGCATCGTTGAAGTTAATGAATACCCTTCGTAAGGCCGGTGTAGCAGCCTTTATCTCAGGGGCTGGCCCAACAGTTCTCGCTCTTCATACCTCTGATCAATCCGAGCTGGAAGAGTTAATGCGGGCGGCAGGCAATGGTTTTGAGGCAAAATCTCTCGATATTGCAGTTCGCGGTGCAACCCTGTTATAGTTTGGCCATCACCTTATAGCCCGCAAGTCAGGGCCAGAAGTTAAGTTGATAGATAAAAAATCCCTTGGGTTTGACTCACATATATCTGACTTACATTTATTTGCGGCAAACCCCAAACTGAAAAGATAAAGATGACTGAAAAAGAACCTGTCCGTTCAAGCAGCCCTGAGCTCACTTCAATGACCCTTCCTAAGTTAAAGGAAGTTGCGTCACAACTCGGTATCGAAGGCGCAGCGAAGATGAAGAAAGACCAGCTCGCTGGTGCGATTGCTGATTTACAAGCAAAGAACCGCGAAGAGGCTAAGGCTGAGCGTGAAGCACGCCGCGAAGCACGCAATGCAAAACGTAGCGCTGGACGTGACGCTAAAGAAGATTCAGGTGACGACGGTGACGACGGCGAGAACGATTCCACAAATAATTCAAGCGATAGCGGTGACCGTGGTGATCGTAACGATCGTAACCGTGGACGCGATCGTAACCGTGGACGCGATCGTAATCGTGACCGTAACCGTGATCGTGGTCCTCGCGAAGAGCGCGAACCTGTTATCGGCGAAGATGATGTTCTTGTACCAGTCGGTGGACTGGTCGACATTATGGATAATTACTCATTTATCCGTACCGGTGGATACCTACCAGGGCCAAATGATGTCTATGTTTCACAGAGCCAAGTCCGCAAGTACGGCCTTCGTAAAGGTGATGTTGTCACAGGCCAGGTTCGCCAGTTGCGCGAAGGAGAACAGCGTCAGAAGTACAACCCGCTGATTACTCTTGAAACAATTAACGGAGTTACTCCTGAAGAGGCACGCGGTCGTGTTGAATTCGGAAAGCTCGTTCCTCTCTATCCGCAAGAGCGTCTCCGCCTTGAAACTGAACCAAATATTCTGACAACTCGCGTGATTGATCTGATCGCACCTATTGGTAAAGGTCAGCGCGGACTTATTGTTTCACCACCTAAGGCTGGTAAAACCATGGTCTTGCAATCAATTGCAAATGCGATCACAACAAATAACCCTGAGTGCCACTTGATGGTTGTACTTGTCGATGAGCGCCCAGAAGAAGTTACTGATATGCAGCGCAGCGTTAAAGGTGAAGTTATTGCTTCAACCTTTGATCGCCCAGCAGATGATCACACCACAATTGCAGAGCTTGCAATCGAGCGTGCGAAACGGCTGGTAGAACTTGGCCACGATGTAGTTGTACTTCTTGATTCGATCACTCGACTAGGACGTGCCTACAACATCGCAGCCCCTGCATCAGGTCGAATTCTCTCCGGAGGCGTTGACTCTGCAGCTCTCTACCCGCCAAAGAAGTTCTTTGGTGCTGCTCGAAATATTGAAGATGGTGGCTCGCTCACCATCTTGGCAACGGCCCTAGTTGATACTGGTTCTCGTATGGATGAAGTCATCTTCGAAGAGTTCAAAGGCACCGGAAATATGGAGCTTATTCTTGATCGCCGTATGGCTGATAAGCGAATCTTCCCAGCGGTCAACGTTGTTGCATCTGGTACTCGTAAAGAAGAAATTCTCATGGGAACTGAAGAGCTCAACATTGTCTGGAAATTACGTCGCGTTCTTCATGCCCTTGAGCCACAGGCTGCTCTTGAACTTCTCCTTGAGAAGATGAAGGGCACCAAATCAAATGTTGAATTCTTGATGCAGATCCAGAAGACAACATCTGGTCCAGATGACTCTAAGTAGTCACTGCGCACACTTACTTGCAAGTATTACTTGTGGGGAACGAATACTTCTCTGATCACGCGATTGACTAGAGAGATATAGGCATCGTTATCAACTGGTGTCTCACTCAAGTCATCGACGATCTTGCCTAAGGTCCACGCCTGCATCAAAACTGCGAGGGCATGCGGCTCAACTTCAGGATTACAGAGCCCGCGAGCTTGAGCACCACTAATTAATTCTGCGAGAACATCTGTTAAGCGTTGTTGCTCATGACGCAATAGATCTGACATTCGAGGGCTTGTAATCGCTCTACCAATTGTGAGTGCTCGTTCTTGGCGCGCACGCTGCATACCCTCACCTTGAGTTACTGCAGAAATCTTTGCTAACCCGAGATAAAAGCCTTCAGTTGTTGTTGCCGATTCAAGAAGTGATCTCAGCGCTGCAATATTTGTATCTACATAACGGGCAAAGCGGGCAATCATCGCCGCTTCAAGAAGATGATAGATATCTTCGAAGTGATGATAAAGCGATCCTTTCGAAATACTTGATCGATCCAAGACCATCTCAACCGTAATTTCATCAAAGCGATATTTATCTAAGAGGTCTGCGGCACAGTCAATGAGTGCGGTCTTAGTCGGATGCGTCGCCTTCGGCATGGCGATATTGTGGCAAGCAAGTTGTGATTTTGCCTAATCGGCTCACACACGTTCTCTCTGGGTTTTTCCAACCACGGCTCAAACGATTTTCACCGGGAACTCACAAACTCGATCAGCACACTCTCGGGTATAGGCAGCACAATCGGTGAGGCCAGATCCGGAGAGAAACTAGAAAATGTTTACAATAAAAAAAGTAACAGCTGTGGCCCTGGCCACACTGATGTTCTCGGTACCTGCAGCAGTTGCTGCTGAAAGTACAACCACACCTGCTCCGCTTAATTCACTCACTCCTCGCGAACAAGCTGTTATTGATTTTCAGAATTCACTGATCGCATATAAAGCATCCCTTCGCGAAAGTATGGATAAGTACCGTAACGATCTAGCAGCATATCGAGCTGCGATGAATGCGCGCCAAAATGCGATCAGACCTTTAGCTGATGCACGCCAAGCAGCCATCCTTGCTGCCAATACTGCATTTACTTCTGCGATTGCAAACGTCACAACTCAAGAATCTCGCGATGCTCTTGTAAAGACGCGTAAGGATGCAATCGCTTCGGCACAGGCAACATTTAAATCAGCTGTCGATGCGTTAGGTGCTGCTCCTGCAAAACCTGCAAAACCAACGTTGCTCGCTAAACCAGTCAGACCAGGCAAGGCAGCCAAGACCGGTAATTAATCAAGACCAGCAATTAACCAAGACCGGTAACTAATCAGGATCGGTTCTTTATTCACCGGTCACAGATGGGGTGGATCGGCTCTTCTCCGCATAAGCCCGCATATCGCGGGCATCGATTTCTCAGGTGCGGGGGAGAGCCGATACTCTTTACCCCTATCAATCGAGTACTTGGTTCACTTACCTGAAGCAGGAAAGACCCAAGTCGAAGAAGAGGAAAAATTATGAAGCCAGAGATTCATCCAGAATATAAAGAGACCCAAGTAACGTGCGGTTGCGGTGAAAAGTTTGTAACCCGCTCAACAATTGCCAGCGGTTCAATCTACGTCGAAGTATGTTCAATCTGCCACCCGTTCTACACAGGTAAGCAGCGCATTCTTGATACTGGTGGACGAGTCGCCAAGTTCGAAGAGCGCTTCGGAAAAAAGACAGCTAACTAGCTTTTCAAAGAGACCGCCTCGCTCGCCCTTGTGGCTAGCGGTGCGGTCTCTTTATTTCTTACTGCAGAACCCGTGCCTAACTACAGAAGCGAGAGAAAGGAGTCAGTGATGAGCAACGATCGTTTTGCATCAGCGCACGAGATGGTTCGTGAATATCAAGAACTTGAAAAACTCATGGCTGATCCTTCGATTCATGAAGACCAAGGTAAAGCGCGCCAACTCGGCCGTCGCTATGCCCAGCTTGGTCCTGTTGTTGCTGGATTTAATGAATGGAAATCAGCCGCCGATGATTTAGAAGCGGCGAAAGAGATGGCGTTAGATGATCCAGATTTCGCTTCTGAAATTCCAGCTCTGGCAGAGACTGTAGAACGTACGGCAACCAGACTGGAAGAGCTCTTATTGCCAAGAGATCCCAATGATGACCGCGATGTAATCATTGAAGTAAAGGCTGGTGCGGGCGGGGATGAATCAGCGCTCTTCGCTGGTGATTTAGTACGCATGTATCAACGCTATGCCGAAAAGCGCGGCTGGAAGATTGAGATCATTGATATGACTGAATCTGATCTCGGTGGATATAAAGATATTTCTATGGCCGTAAAGTCAAAGGGAAGTGCTGAACCTGGAACTACACCATATGCGCGCTTAAAGTTTGAAGGCGGAGTTCACCGCGTACAACGTGTTCCAGAAACCGAAAGCCAGGGAAGAATCCACACCTCGGCTGCCGGAGTACTCGTTTTGCCTGAAGCAGAAGAAGTTGATGTTGAGTTAAATATGAATGACGTACGCGTTGATGTGTATCGCTCATCTGGCCCTGGTGGTCAATCAGTGAACACAACTGACTCGGCAGTTCGACTCACACATGTGCCTACAGGAATCGTTGTCTCCTGTCAGAATGAAAAATCTCAGCTTCAAAATAAAGAATCTGCGCTGCGTATCTTAAGAGCGCGACTTTTAGCCGATGCGCAGGAGAAGGCAGAGGCGGCGGCGATGGCAGAGCGTAAGAGCCAAGTGCGCACCGTTGATCGTTCAGAGCGCATTAGAACGTATAACTATCCTGAAAATCGCCTGAGTGATCATCGCGTGAACTACAAATCAAATAATCTCGATGCAGTCCTCAATGGCGAGCTCGATGATGTTGTTCAAGCGCTGCTCGATGCAGATAAGGCTGCCAAGTTAGCTTCAACTGATTAAGAGCGAGATGATGGACTTTAAAGAATTCTTAGGGACTGGTAAAGAACAACTTCGGGCTGCAGGAATCGATGCCACTGACGCCGAACATTTGATGGCGTACGCGCTCGGCATCTCTCGTATGGATTTGCATAACCCAGTGATAGTTCAAGATCGCCTGGCAAATTTCGGTGACCTCACAATTTTGGAGGAAACATTCTGGAAACTTCTCGATGCTAGAGCAGCACACCAACCGCTGCAGTATTTAACAGGCGTTTCCTACTTTCGCTATCTTGAAATACAAGTGGGCCCAGGAGTACTAGTTCCTCGACCAGAATCAGAGTTGCTTGTTCAAGCTGTTTTAGATCACCTCGAGAATTTCACCGAAACGGTCAGCGTTGTCGACCTGGGATCTGGATCAGGAGCACTTGCCCTTGCTATTTCTACGGAAAATGAGAAGACGCGAGTGATTGCAGTGGAGAAAGATCAGGCTGCAATTGAATGGCTGAAGAAGAATGTTGCACGAATCAATGAGCAAGTGCGCATCGTCGAAAGTGATGTCGTAGATGCCCTTGAAGGTGTTAAGTGTGATGTTGTCATTGCAAATCCTCCCTATGTTCCAGATAGCCAGGTACTTCCGCGCGATGTCGCAGAACATGAGCCAGCCATTGCACTATTTGGTGGGCCCTCAGGCCTTGATATTCCTGGGCGCTTCATTGATACAGCAACTCGCCTGCTTAAGCCTGGTGGATTCCTAGCAATCGAGCACACCGAAGATCAGGGGGATGCGATTGCATCTTTACTTGCTAAGAATTTTCTCAATATCATTACGCATCGAGATCTCAACAAGCGGCCTCGCTACACCACTGCAATTCGGAGCAAGGAGTAATTGTGGCCACTCACGTTACCTTTGATCAATCCAATCCCGCAGAGCATGTAGCACTCGCTGCAAAATCTCTACGCGATGGATTCGTTATCGTCGCCCCACATGAAAATGGTTATATCTTCCTAGCCGATGCATTTAGTCCAGACTCTGTTCGGGCAATGCATGTTTTGCGCGGGGATAATCTTGGAGTTGCCTGCCAAGTTCTCATTGCAGATCAATCAGCAATTGAAGGACTCTCGCGCGAAGTAAGCGATGATATTCGCGCACTCGCTCAATCCTTTTGGCCTGGTCCACTCTCACTCACATTACGTCCACAACTAGGTCTGAGCTGGGACTTGGGTGATGGCGGAAAGTTAGATTGGTTTAGTGTGCGATCTCCACACCATCTTTTTCTGCAGAAACTGTTAAAGGAGACAGGGCCTCTCGCATCAGCAAGTGCGGCTCTAGCCGGTCATCCACCTTTACTCGATACTGACGGGTTAAAGCTGCTCGGCCACGAGATTGCTTTACTGGTTAAAGATGGGGTTATAAATCCCATGCCAGCATCAACGGTAATTGAGATAGATAAGTCACAGGCTCGCTTACTGCGTGAGGGTGCCATCTCGAAGAGTGACATTGAGAAAGTCATTACGACACCCTTAATCACTTCAGGCTAGGCTTGCCGCCATGACCGATACTTTCTATGGCCCAGATTTTGAACTTTTAGCAGCGCAAGATCCTGCTATCTCAGCAGTTTTGCTATCAGAGTTAGAGCGCCAACAGAAGAATCTTCAACTTATCGCTTCGGAAAACTTCACTTCACGCGCGGTCCTGGCAACCCTTGGCTCGACGCTTTCCAATAAATATGCTGAAGGCTATCCAGGTAAGCGGTATTACGGTGGTTGTGAAGAAGTTGATATTGCAGAGAACATTGCAATTGACCGTGCCAAGTCTCTCTTCGGTGCAGAGCACGCAAATGTCCAGCCACATTCTGGAGCAAGTGCCAACGTTGCGGTCTATCAGGCGTTTACAAAACCTGGCGATACTGTCTTAGCAATGTCACTTCCACATGGTGGCCACCTCACCCATGGTTCAAAAGTTAACTTTTCCGGTAAGTGGTTTAACGTAGTTTCTTACGGTGTTCGCCAAGATAACGAGTTAATTGATTATGACGAGCTTCGCGATAGTGCGATTGCCAATAAGCCAAAGATGATCTGTTCTGGAGCTACCGCATATCCATCATTGATTGATTTTGAAAAGGTACGCCAAATTTGTGATGAAGTAGGTGCGATTATGTGGGTGGATGCTGCTCACTTCATTGGACTTGTTGCTGGTAAGGCAATCCCGTCACCTGTTCCGTATGCAGATGTTGTTTCATTTACAACACATAAAGTTTTACGTGGACCTCGCGGTGGAATGATTTTGAGCAAGTCAGAACATGCTGCAGCGCTAGATAAGGCAGTCTTTCCTGGTATGCAAGGTGGACCGATCATGTCTGCAGTTGCTGGAAAGGCTGTTGCACTCGCCGAATGTGCAACCCCCGCTTATCAAAAGTATGCAAAAGATGTCATCGTTAATGCACAAGCACTAGCCGCTGCCCTGGAAGGTGAAGGAATGCGCGCAGTTTCTGGCGGAACACAGACCCACCTAGCACTCATCGATATCCGCTCGACCGGAGTTAACGGCAAGGTTGCAGATGAACGATGTGGCGCTGCAGGAATTGTCCTCAATAAGAACTCAATCCCATTTGACCCAGAAGCACCATCTGTCACAAGTGGAATTCGCGTGGGAACTCCGGCAACCACAACACAAGGCATGGGCGTAGACCAGATGAAGATCATCGCATCGCTTATCGCTCGTGCAATTAAGACCGATGATGCAGCGGCTCATGCGGCAATTAAATCTGAGGTACATGCACTCACTGCACAATTTCCGATCTATCAAGCGTAGTTACGATAGGTACTAGGACAAGGCGATGCGCGAGTATCTACTCACTCTCTTTCTCGCAGCAGCGCTCTGTTATGTAGTGACACCACTTGTGCGCACCTGGGCCATTAGGTTTGGTGCAGTTGCTCAAGTCCGTACACGAGATGTGCACACCACGCCAACTCCTCGTTGGGGTGGCCTTGCGATGTGGATCTCAATGAGTATCACCTTTGCCATTGTTCATAATCTTGAGCTGGTCGGTAAGTCATTTGGGCGCGAGACGCAAGGAATTTTCCTCGCTGGCACTTTCTTGGTTGCACTCGGCATGCTTGATGATCGATTTGAACTCGATGCACTTACAAAACTCGCCGGCCAGGCACTCGCCGCCGGCATCCTCTTACTTTTTGGAATTCAAATTCTTTGGTTACCTATAAATGGTGTCATTACCTTGCCACCAAGTATCGGACAACTTGTCACAGTACTTATTGTTCTAGTGACAATTAATGCGGTGAACTTTATCGATGGCCTTGATGGCTTAGCTGCTGGAATTGTGGCGATTTCGGGGATTGCATTCTTCGCATTCGCTTATCTCTTGGCCGTTGTCTATGGCTTTAGTCGCGCTGGAGCGCCATCGCTGATTACAGCAGTCCTTGTTGGAGTCTGTATCGGATTCTTAGCTCATAACGCACATCCTGCAGCAATTTTCATGGGCGACTCGGGCTCAATGTTTTTAGGGCTAATGTTGGCCGCCTCTGCCATCACCTTAACTGGCCAAGTTGACCCCAATGCGATCTCTGCCGAAAAGCTTGGCCCTGCGACATTACCGCTTCTTCTACCCTTTGCAGTTCTTGCAATTCCATTAGCAGATTTAATCCTCGCGATTCTGCGCAGGCTTAAAGCTGGTAAATCTCCCTTTGCATCAGATAAAAAACATTTACACCACAGAATTATGCGCGCAGGAAATACTCAACAGCGCACCGCCTTCATAATGTATCTATGGACTGCCACCATTGCCTTTCCAGTGACCGTCCTAGCTTTTGCGCCAATGTGGGTAGCTGCGTTAACAGCTATTGCCTTGTTTGTCTTTACAATAATGTTCTCTTTAGGTAAATCAAAGATGTATCCAGATGGCAAACCAGTTATTGAGGAGCGTTGATGTCAAATCAAGATTCAACCAATCCCACAACCGAGAGCACCATGCTGAAAGGCGCTCTGGTTCCAACAATCATTGTTGGTATTACCTGCATCGCACTCTTCTCAGTTCTTGAAGGAATCCACGGTTTCTATGGCGCACTTGTTGCACAAGTTGTCGTCGTCATCTTCTTCCTAGTTCATTTACTGATTTCAAAGCTTTCACGAAATTTAGATCCAATAGCGACCATGGCACTTGCTATGTTTTCCTACTTTGCCAAGGTCATGGTGGTGGGAGCATTCCTCTTGCTGCTCACCAAGTTCACATCTCGAGAAGTGATCGATCGCACCTCCTTCGGAATCACCGCGATTGTGCTCACTGCAGCGTGGCTGGGCGGGGAGATCAAGAGTTATCTTTCCCTTAAAATTCATCTACCATTACCGCCGAAGCCCTGATTGGTCCTGATGGATCTGGAGTTTTCCCGAATGAGGAGTGATACCGATGAGCAATAACCGAGAAGAGAACGCCCTCTGGTCAATCTTTGGATATCTCATATCTGGACTTCTCTTCTGGGGCGGAATCGGCTGGGCTGGAGATCGCTGGCTCGGAACTACCTATCTCACCTTGGTAGGCCTTCTTGTTGGGGCTGGAGGAGCGATCTACCTCGTCTGGTTGCGTTTCGGGCGAGAGTAGCTAGCGGGCGAGAGTAGCTAGCGGACGAGAATAGCTAGCGGGCGAGAGTAGCTAGCGGACGAGAATAGCTAGCTAGTGCAAGGGTAAGCGAATTCTCACGTAGTGGATTTCACACCCGAGAGTTTTCCCCATAAGGTTGGCCTGCTTGTAACCTTCCCCAGTATCCCTGCTACCTCATAGGAGTTTGTGTGCTCGCGTCAGTCCGCTCAGCTACCGAAGGTGATGGATTCGTCCCACCCGGTACCAAGGACTTTAACCTTCCTCCAATAATCGAAGGCGTTGAATGGTTTACCAAGCCAGTACTTCTTGTAATGGTTTCAGTTGTTCTCATCTCAGTATTTTTCGTTCTCTCTGCTCGTAAAGCATCTGTAGTCCCAAGTAAGTTCCAGTTTGCAGGCGAGAGCATCTATGGATTTGTGCGTAATGACCTAGCGAAAGACATCATCGGTCACGAATTCATGCGCTTCGTTCCTTATCTCTTTACACTCTTCGTTTTTATCTTAACTAACAATATTTTTGGAATCGTTCCTTTCTTACAATTCCCGACGATGTCTCATGTTGCCTTCCCATATGTGCTCGCAGCCTTGTCATTCTTTGTTTTCCACTACGTGGGAGTGCGTAAGCATGGTGTCATTAAGTACATCAAAGACATCGCATTCATGCCAGGGGTTCCAAAGCCGGTTTACATTCTTCTCACACCTATTGAGTTAGCAACATTCTTCCTTGTGCGCCCTTTGACGCTCTCACTGCGTCTTTTTGCAAATATGTTTGCTGGCCACTTGCTTCTCTTGGTCTTCATCCTGGGCGGTGAGTACATGCTTAATGATTCTCTCTTGATTATGAAGCTCTTTGCCCCATTCTCATTCCTGTTCGGTATTGCACTCACATTCTTCGAATTTATGGTGCAATGCCTACAGGCATATATCTTCACCCTTTTGACCGCTCTCTATATCGCCGGCGCCCTTGCCGACGAGCATTAAGACGGCCAAGTAGTTCAGAACACCACGTCGCACCACCTAACGAAAGGTAAGAAAACATGGAAGGCACACTCAACCTGGTTGGTTTTGGCCTCTCAGCAATTGGTCCAGCTATCGCAACAGGCATGATCTTCGCTGCATACATCAACGGCGTCGCTCGTCAGCCTGAAGCTCGTAGCGTTCTACAGCCAATCGCGTTCCTCGGATTCGCGCTCGCTGAAGCTCTCGCTCTCTTCGGACTCGTTCTCGCATTCGTACTCTAAAAAAATGCGCACAGTAATCATCGCTGCCGAGGAGTTAAACCCTTTAGTTCCGCATACCGCGGAAATCATCGTCGGGTTTATTGCTTTCTCGCTGCTCTATTTAGTGCTTCGCAAGGCGGTCGTGCCAAAGTTTGAAAAAGCTTTCACCGACCGTACTCATGCGATTCAAGGTGGCATTGAACGCGCAGAGCAGGCCCAACTTGAAGCACAACGCGCCTTAGCTCAATACAACGAACAGCTCTCTAGTGCACGCGAAGAAGCTCAAACACTTCGCGAAGAAGCACGAGTTCAGGGCGCTGCAATTGTTGATGAGCTTCGCGTAAAGGCTCAAGACGAAGCCGCTCGAATCACAGCAGCAGCTCATGCATCTATTGAGGCAGAGCGTCAACAAGCCGTGACATCACTTCGTAATGAAGTCGGTGCACTTGCAGTTGAACTCGCATCAAAGATTGTGGGCGAGGCTCTTGAGGATCAAGCACGTCAGTCACGAATCGTTGACCGTTTTCTAGATGACTTGGAGAAGAGTAAGTAGTGAGAATCCATCTCGGAGGTAGCAGCCGTCAATCACTCGTGATTGCACGCGGCGCACTCGATGCTGCCGTCAAGGGCACAAGTGCTGCAACCGCATCCGAGATTTCTACACACTTATTCTTTGCGGCAGAAGTATTTGCTAGCAAGACAGCTCTTCGCCGTGCGATCACAGATCCATCTCGTGAGATTGCCGCAAAGAGCGCTCTGATCAAAGATCTATTTGGATCGAAGATCGGCAAGGATGCCTCAGATCTCATCTCTGGCATTGCCGCTCTGCGTTGGTCTGCAAGTAAAGATGTCATTTATGTATTGGAACAACTAGCAATCGAAGCAGAAGCTTCCGCTGCCAATATCAATAATGAACTTGATCGTGTTGAAGATGAACTCTTCAGCGCCTCACGTGCATTGGTTGATTCATCTGAGCTCCGAAGAGCACTCGTAGGTGGTGCCGGTGCAGATCTCAAAGCTCAATTGGTAACAGAAATTCTTTCAAAGAAGGCATCTGCTTCGACGGTAAAGCTTGTTCGCGCACTCGTTACACAACGTCGCGGTCGCAGCCTTGAGGCAGCTTTTGCTGAGTACCTCTTCGGGCTAGCAAACCGTCGCAATCGTCTTATTGCAGTCGTCCGTACTGCAGCCCCTATCTCAGATGCTCAGAAGGTTCGCCTCTCTGGTGCGATCGAAAAGCAGGTAGGACAACCAATTCGTGTCAATATCCAAGTAGATCCAACGATCATTGGTGGAGTCTCCATCAAGTTCGCGGATGAACTTATTGATGCAAGTATTTCTAATCGTCTTGCACACGCTGGTCGTGCATTGGCCGGAAAAAACTAAAGGGAGAAACACATGGCAGAGCTAAAGATCCAACCCGATGAAATTCGGGATGCCTTAGCGAATTTCGTTAAGTCATATGATCCAGGCGCGGCAGCACGCGATGAAGTAGGAACGGTAAGTCAGGCAGGCGATGGAATCGCTCGCGTTGAGGGACTCCCTTCAACAATGGCTAACGAGCTCCTGACATTTGAGAACGGAACACTCGGGCTTGCACTCAACCTTGATGTGCGCGAAATCGGTGTCGTTATCTTGGGTGGAACTGAAGGAATTGAAGAAGGAACATCTGTTAGCCGCACTGGTGAAATTCTCTCTGTCCCAGTGGGCGATGGCTTCCTTGGTCGCGTGGTTGATCCACTCGGTCGTCCAATTGATGGAAAGGGCGAGATCGTTGCTGAAGCACGTCGTGCACTTGAATTACAGGCTCCCTCTGTAGTTCAGCGCCAACCTGTTAAGGAACCACTTGCAACAGGAATTAAGGCAATCGATGCGATGACAGCTATTGGTCGCGGACAGCGCCAGTTGATCATTGGTGATCGCCAGACAGGTAAGACA
>JBIIRQ010000047.1:0-6077 GCA_044341445.1 Candidatus Planktophila sp. | reverse complement strand
TTGGCGCTATGGATTATCCCGCTGAATTTGCTGGCGCTAGCGAAGAGACAATTGCGCGCAATGCGATCAGTAAAGTCATTACTTTAACGAGTACATATGACCACCGAATTATTCAAGGGGCGACCTCTGGTGACTTCCTTCGTCGACTCCATGAACTCTTACTTGGCGCTGAGAATTTCTATGATGAGATTTTTACAGCGCTCCGTATTCCATATCAGCCAATTCGGTGGGCATCGGATTTTGATTTCTCACGTGATGAAGAGATCAATAAGACTGCTCGCGTTCAACAATTGATTCACGCATATCGCACCTACGGCCACCTCATGGCAGATGTGGATCCGCTTGAGTATTTGCAACGCTCACATCCAGATCTTGATGTTGTGACCCACGGTCTGACTCTTTGGGATCTTGATCGCGAATTTGCCACCGGTGGTTTTGGTGGAAAGAAGTTTATGAAGCTTCGCACAATTCTTGGAATCCTGCGTGATTCATACTGCCGTTCAGTCGGTGTTGAATATATGTATATCGCAGATCCGCAAGAGCGTAAGTGGATTCAAGAGCACGTTGAAATCGGATTTACAAAGCCAGAGCGCGACGAGCAGTTGCGCATCCTTCGTAAACTCAATAGCGCAGAAGCTTTTGAATCATTCCTACAGACAAAGTTTGTGGGGCAGAAGCGTTTCTCACTCGAAGGTGGCGAGTCAGTTATTCCATTGACCGATGCGATTATCTCCGCTGCAGCCGAACGCGGACTCGATGAAGTGTGTATTGGAATGCCACACCGCGGGCGCCTTAATATGCTCGCCAATATTGCCGGAAAGTCATACGGACAAATCTTTCAAGAGTTCCAAGGTCACTATGCAGAAAATGAAGTACACGGCTCAGGCGATGTGAAGTATCACCTCGGGACCGAAGGTGTCTTCACCGCTGAGTCTGGTGCGACAACAAAGATCTATCTCGCTGCCAACCCTTCACACCTAGAGGCCGTTAACCCAGTACTTGAGGGAATTGTTCGCGCCAAGCAAGATCGCATCAATATCAAAGATGCCTATTCAGTCTTGCCAATCCTGCTACATGGAGATGCGTCTTTTGCCGGACAAGGTGTCAACGCCGAAGTACTGCAGCTCTCGCAATTGCGCGGATATCGCACAGGTGGAACTATCCATATTGTTATTAATAACCAAGTTGGATTTACAACATCGCCACATGCATCACGTTCTTCAACATATTCAACAGATATGGCAAAGATTATTTCAGCGCCTGTCTTCCATGTTAATGGGGATGATCCTGAAGCATGTGTTCGCGTTGCGCGGATCGCATTCGAATACCGTCAGGCTTTCCATAAAGATGTTGTGATTGACATGGTCTGTTACCGACGTCGTGGACATAACGAAGGCGACGAGCCAAGCTTCACACAGCCAATGATGTACAAACTCATTGATGCTAAGCGATCAACTCGAACTCTGTACACAGAGGCTCTCGTTGGTCGTGGTGATATCACTCCGCAAGAAGCTGATGAAATTGCCGCCGACTACCAGAATCAGCTTGAAGCTGTCTTTGCTTCGGTAAATAATCACGAGCCAGAGCATGATGAAAACTTTAAGGTTCCAGTTCCACCAGCGGCAGAAGAAGTTCCAACCGCGATCACAGAAGCGCTGGCTAGAGAGATTGCTGCGACACAGATCGCAACACCTGAAGGATTTAGCGTTCATCCGAAACTTCTTCCACAATTGCAAAAGCGCGTGGAGATGCTCAACGATGGCACTATCGATTGGTCGATGGGAGAGTTGCTGGCATTTGGATCACTTCTTAAGGCCGGTCATCCAATTCGCGTCGCCGGTCAAGATTCACGCCGTGGAACATTTAGCAACCGCCATGCAGTCGTAATTGATAAAGAGAACGGCAGTGAGTGGACCCCACTTCGTTCGTTGATCACAGATGAGAATCAATTCTTCGTAGTTGATTCACTCCTTTCAGAGTATGCAGCTATGGGATTTGAATATGGCTACTCTGTTGTGCGCCCTGAAGCGTTAGTGATGTGGGAGGGCCAGTTTGGTGACTTCAGCAATGGTGCACAAACCATCATCGATGAATTCATTTCGTCAGCTCTACAAAAGTGGGGGGAGCGCTCCTCCGTAGTTCTCTTACTTCCACATGGATATGAAGGACAAGGTCCGGACCACTCATCGGGGCGAATCGAGCGTTATCTACAATTGTGCGCTGAGCAGAATATGACTGTTGCACAACCGTCAAGCCCGGCATCATATTTCCACTTGCTGCGCTGGCATATGGCAAATCCAACTCGTCGCCCAATGATTGTCTTCACACCAAAGTCGATGCTCCGCCTAAAGGCAGCAGCTTCATCTCTGAGTGATTTCACATCAGGAACATTCCATCCTGTAATCGCCGATGAGAAAGTTCAGAATGCAACGCGTCTTATCTTCTGTTCTGGAAAAATTTATCACGATCTTGTTGCAGAACGTGATCGACTCGGAGAGCACACAACTGCGATTGCTCGTGTGGAGCTTCTCTATCCATTGCCAATTGATCAGATGCAAGAAGTTGCCAACGCGCACCCACAAGCGAAGTTGCTATGGGTTCAAGATGAACCGGCAAACCAAGGTCCTTGGTCACACATTGCCTTACGCACATCTGAAGCACATGGTGGACATGGATTTGGTTCTCGCATTTTGAGGCGAGTTTCACGTCGCGCGACCGCATCTCCTGCAACTGGAAATCATCATCTGCACGAAGATGAAGCAAAAGCATTGATGTATGAGGCTTTTACTCGTTAATTATCGCGCTTAGCTTTCTTTGTGCGAAAGAGATACTTCGCCTTGACTGTGTGCGGTGGAAGCCAACCCCACTTCGTTGAATCACTTCCCTTAGGGTTATCACTAGTGACCCAAACGCCTTCGGCTGTGATCTGAGTAATTCGCTTGATGTAGAAGACTCCGGGCTGTTCATCTCGTTCCAGAATCACGATGTTATCTACCGCCAAAGCCGATGCCTTAGCCCCTTTCCGGGAGTACCAACGCACATAGAGTTGATCTCCTGGAATAAAAGTGGGGGCCATAGATAGGCCGTCAACTTCTACGGTGCTAAAAAGTCTCACACAATGTAGTCTGACACACATGAAAAACTTCTTTAAGCCTAGTCTCACCGTTTATGCACATTGCGATCTACCTTGCGGAGTCTATGACCCTGCCCAGGCACGCATCGAAGCACTCTCAGTAAAGGCGTGCATGGAAAAATATGCCGCCAATGCTGACGCTGATTTCCGCTCACGCTCTGTAGCAATCAAAGAAGAGCGTTCACATGCAGTCAAGGAGCACCTCTGGGTTCTCTGGACTGATTATTTCAAGGCTCCTCACTTCGAGCAGTACCCACAGTTGCACTCCCTCTTTAATGAAGCGACAAAGCTCGCAGGTGCTGCAGGAACAAAGGGAACTCAGGATGTTGCAGTTGCAGATTCATTGATCGCAAAGATTGATGAAATTGCGGAAATTTTCTGGGCCACTAAGAAGTAATTACTGCAAGAGAGATTGAGCGGCGGTGCGAGCGAGGTAAGAGACTCGTTCCACCGCCTTTCTCTTGATTACACCTTGTGCAATGTGACGTTCTCCTTCATAAAGATCGCAGAGAAAAGTTAATTCGCGTCCTTCTACATCGATGCATCGCGCGGTGCACCTGACTTCCGCGCCGATTCCAACTAGATCAATAAGTGTAATTTCAAACTTCTCAACAACTGTTGTCTCACCCGAATCTAGGTATTCAGTGATCGCAGCTACGCAAGCACTCTCCATTGAATGCATGATGTGCGAACTCGCTAAAATTGGTAGATCAGAAACTCCCATAGCCACTGATGTGTCCCCAGGCCTGACAACCATGGTTGAAAGTCCTACCGCACCAATAATCTCTTCAGCCGGCTTCATGAGGATCTATCCCCCGGCAACCCATCGTCAAGATTAATCTGCTGAATATGAGTCTCTTCGATCTGAATTTCTCGGTGTTCCACGTTGCCAAATTCATCTATTTCAATGGAAATCTCAGTTCGTGAATATGTGGTGACAACTTCTGTGCTCTGTTGAGCCCCAAATAATTGGCCACTTATTAATTGGTTATGAATACTCTCGTAGAGACTTGGCGGTGCTTTTTCATCACATGATCTGCGCAACGCGCTCATCAGAATTGAATGGGTGAATTGTTCATGCTCTAGTTGTCGAGCACATTGAGGACATATATTAATGTGACCTCGCACCTCATCTGGGCGGTCCACCTGATCAATAGCATCTTCGATGATAAAGACGATAGAGGCTAGAACTTCAGGACAGCTCACCTGCTCTGCTCCGAAAGGACTCATGGGTTCACCTCCTCATCAGGAGTTGATTTCTTACTCTTATCAACTGTGTAACCGAGCTCGCGCGCGTAATCAGCTAATTTCTCGCGCAGTAACTTACGGCCGCGATGCAGACGCGACATCACTGTGCCTGCTGGAATCTCAATTATTTCGGCGATCTCTTTATATGAAAAACCTTCAACATCTGCGAGATAGACAGCCATACGAAACTCATCAGGGAGTTCTTGTAGCGCATTCTTAATATCGCTATCCGGCAAATTCTCAAGCGCTTCTACCTCAGCTGACTTTCCCAAATCGCTGGTATGGCTCTGGGCGCGATCAATCTGCCAATCCTCTAATTCGTTATGTGCAATTAAAGGTTGGCGTTGTTTCTTTCGGTATGAATTAATAAATGTGGTGGTGAGAACTCGATAGAGCCAAGCGCGTAGATTGGTGCCTTCTTCAAATTGATGGAAAGAAGTAAATGCTTTGATGTATGTGTCCTGCACAAGATCGCGTGCATCTTCAGGATTTTTTGTATATCGAAGAGCAGCGGCATAGAGCTGATCCATGAAAACGAGAGCGTCTCGCTCAAACCGAAGCGTTCGGTCAGCGGCGCTTTCTAGAACTAAATCCTTTGATGTCATTGCTTCTAGGCTATCTCAGCAATGGAAAAAAATCGCATCGAGACCTCGTGGCTAAAAAAGTGTTGTCGGTTCACCGAGAGCAATCGGGGTAATCAAATCAGCCCCGTTGTTAGCCACCAGATTAACGCGACTGGAAACGGGGTGGATGAGGACACCGTGATCGGGTTGATCGTTATTCATGAGGTTCTGCAAGAAGGAGGGCTCGCGTTGCTCGTGGTCTAGCCAATTTTTCCAACGCTCTCTCGGAAGAATCACAGGCATGCGACTGTGTATCGTCGCTAAATCTCCGACCGCTTCTCGGGTAATAATCGATGCGCTATCAATCTGTTGGCCAGTCGGGGAAATCCATCTGCTCCAAATTCCTGCTACAGAAAATGCCGTATCCCAAATCTTTGGATCAGGGCTCATATAGAACGGTTGTTTCGGCGGATATTGACCAAGTGCGGTTGCCCATTCGTAATATCCATTGACCGGAATGATGCAGCGAGTTCTACGAAAGGCATCTCGGAAAGTTGGCTTCTCGTGAATCGATTCACTTCTGGCATTAATGGCATGTGATTGAGAGTTTCGCGCCGATGTTGGATCAGTTGACCACGGCGCGATCATTCCCCACGATGCTGTACTCAGAGCCATCTCTCCGCGAATAATGTAAATCTCATTTGTTGGTGCGATATTCCAATTGAGTGGGAGTGAGTGATCGACCTCGTTAGAGGCTAAATCAAAGCTGGAGAAAATCTCATCTGCGCCTTGAGTTCTTGCATATCGACCGCACACGCCGATAAGTCTACGACGGGTAGACTGTGTGTATGGAATCAACGACATCTGCACCGTGGCCTGCGATTTATCGCGCACGCAAAGCGGTAGATCTCACCGTTACTATTCCTGGATCTAAATCAGTGACTAATCGCTCACTCATACTTGCAGCGCAAGCAGAAACTCCATCAACGTTACGCAAACCATTGCTCTCGCGCGATACGCAGTTAATGGTCGATGGCCTTAAAGCGCTCGGTACCTCAATCATCGATGACGGCCTTGGTAATTGGATTATTACCCCAAAAAAGCTCACAGGACCAGCAACAATTGATGTAGGA
>JBIIRQ010000025.1:0-7647 GCA_044341445.1 Candidatus Planktophila sp. | reverse complement strand
GGTTCAGAAGACGTGCGAGGGCAGGCTTTACCTTCCAGAGCGAGAGCATCTCTTCATAGCGTGCAATCTCAATCGGATCAACGGGCGCACCAGTCTTGACTGCCCGAATCATGAGATTTCGCGGGGTGTGTTCACCGCCTACGAACTCAATTGCCTCTACCCGAAAACCACGCAATTTTAGGAGCTGCATGCGAAATGCATCAGTGAGTAAATCTGCAAGGCGTTCTCGCATAATTCCATATCGCGTGATCAGCGACCAAGGTTCTGGTGAATCACTTAACTGGGATTGAATATCGTGATGACAGCAGGGGGCAATCATTAACAGTTGAGCATCTGATCGCAACGCCCAGGCAATCGCATCATCTGTGGCGGTATCGCAGGCATGGAGAGCAATTGCAACATCTGCTTGAGAAAGTGATGTCTGAGAAATCTCTTCGGCCAGAAATTCAATAGTCTCTGATATTCCTAACTTCTTTGCAATCTCATTGTTTCGATCGCGAGAGCTTGTTCGCACATCGATCCCAATTACCTTGATACTCATCCCTATCGATTGGAAATATTGATGAGTTGCAAAGGTGAGATAGGCATGTCCGCACCCTAAATCAACGATCTTTAGCGGCTTGGCAGGCACAGGTGAATCAAGGTGCCCGGCCTCGATTGCACTTGTTAGTGTTGGGGTCAACAATCGTAAGAACTCTTCGACCTGCATGTACTTATCCATCTTCGAAGCTTTCACTTTTCCAGATGTGTCACTAATGCCAACCTCGATAAGAAAGGGATCTGAGGGGTCAAGGAGTCGATGCTTTTTTCTATCATGTGAGAGATCGGCTTCGTACTTTCCAGCCTTCACGGTAATCACAGGTTCATCTTTCTTTGAAATCTGAAGTGAAAAACTCTCATCCAAGGTTTCGATGAGAACGTTGGAATAGCCGCTAGTGAGATAGTCCGACATGGGTAGATCGCTCGGAAGATAATTCTTAGTAGTTGTCGCTTTTCCATCATTTGTACTCACCTGAAAGTGAAGCGCATCTTTAATATTAACAGGGCGGATATCGATTCGCTCAGTTGCTGTCTGCATATTTCTACGGCGACCTGAGAGAACAATCCTGCCAATCATCTCTGGACTCTGAAAATAGCCGATAGCTTGTGCAAATGCTTGCTCAAGGGTGACTCGAGTCGAAGGTGACATGTGGCTAAATTACCCTAGATCGTGCCGACTGGAACTGATCACCACAAGAGAGCCCTAAAAGATAATCTCCACTGCTAACCCACCGAGATTACTTTTTCGTAGATTTAGAATTCCATTATGTTCAGAGACGATCGCGGCAATAATTGAAAGCCCTAGCCCTGATCCACCTGTTTCAGGGGATCGACTAGCGTCAAAGCGATTAAGTGCGGTAACTGCATCTCTATAGCCACTTGGAGGAAGTCCCGCTCCCCCATCTTCAATCGTGAGAAGAACTTTTTTACCCTTGTGCCCGAGAGCAACCTTGACTGATGCATCTATCGGAGTATGCCTAGAAATATTATTAAAGACATTTTGGATAAGGCGTCGTAGATGTTCGATCGAACCTTCAATCATGACACCTGATTCAATCTCCTCGACGAGCTGGCGGCCTGGGTTCAACGTCGTGAAGTCGTGTACATATGAAGTCAATAGGTCAGAAAGGTCAAGCTCGGCAAAGATTGGGCGAGATGTTTCACCGAGTTCGGCCAGAAGCAAAAGGTCATGAATAAGGTTCTCCATCCGGAGGATTTCAGAATTAACGCGTTCAAATGCGCGCCCCCGATCTTCTGGATTACTGATCTGCCCCTTGCTCAAGAGTTCTGAGTAGCCCTTAATAACGGTGAGTGGAGTTCTTAAATCATGAGAAGCATCAGCTAGGAATCTCTGCATACGGAGCAGGGATTCAGCTTCTAATTTTCTATTATTTCTTGCTAAGAGAAGAGCCGAGATAGCTATTGCAACAAGGTCGGCAAAAACTGTGAAGAGAAACAATCTCTCCAAATTACTCGAATAAGTACTCTCAATTGCTAAGAGAGAGTCTGCAAAAAGCAGGCGGTCTCCCCCAGAGATTACCTGTGCGAGAAGTCGATAGTTTTCCTCTCCTTCAACTGTAATGGGGGAGATGAGAGCGGCCGAGAGTTGAGAGTCTTGTGGAAGTGATTCAAGAGTGAGCTTTGATTCATTAATTATGGTGATTTTGTTCTTACTGGAAACTATTGCAATTGTGATATTGAAATCTTCTTCTGAAGCCGCATCAAGTGCAGAGCTCACCGGAGATTCAGGATTTGAGCGTACGGCATCTGCAATTTTCTTGAGCTGTTGATCAACTGTTTCAATCTGAGAATCTCTGAGTGAGACTGTTGCAAAGCCACCGATTGAAAGTGCTAGTGCGGTAGTAACTACTGCACTAGCAATGACAGCCCGTAGACTCTTTTGTTTCAAGGTTTCTTAGGTTCCTGGATTACAAAACCGACGCCACGTATCGTCTTGATACCCTCGAATCCGTCACGATGCAATTTCTTGCGTAGGTACGAAATATACGTATCAACGACTGTGCTCTCTGATTCAAAGGTAATCCCCCACACATCATCGAGAAGGACAGTTTTTGAGAGGACTCGATTCTTATTTTCTACAAGAACCTGAAGCAGGCGATACTCTGTTGGAGATAGTTCGATGACCTCTCCATTGAAGGTAACAGAGTGGCTTAGATCATCGACCTCGATCGGTCCACAGGTAATTGCAGAATCGAGACCGATCGCTGAGTGCGATCTGCGCAGAATTGCCTTAAGACGGAGAACGAGCTCTTCTAAGCCAAACGGCTTAGTTACATAATCATCAGCACCTAGCGTGAGACCACGGGTCACATCAACACGATCTGCGCGAGCACTTAACATCAGAACTGGGATATCGTTGCCGATTTTTCTCAGTCTTTCGACCAATTCAAAACCATCCATCAAAGGCATATTAATATCGATGATCATAATATCTGGAGTAAAAGTTCGTAAAAGTGTCAGTGCGCTCATTCCATCACCGACGGCTTGTGGCTCGAATCCAGCTAATTTTAAGGCATCCTTTAAGAGCTCACGTACACCCGCCTCGTCATCGACGATGAGGACCCGTGTTACCTGATTCTGCGTTGGCTCCATGACCCTAGCCTTGCAGGTCTTGCCTGACTTTTCTACCCTCGATGCCTTATCCCTGCGAGTTGAAGTAAGATTCACAGATTCCTCACAAAGATAACTGGCACTCTTGCCTCTATAAATATTTAATATGTGATTGTGTGAAAGGAGAGAGTGTATGCCAAGAATTCACCGCCTAGTTTCTCCTCTTATTCTCTCACTCACTCTCGCTTTCTCCGCACTTCCTGCCTCTGCAGCCGAGATCACTCCTTCTCCCGCTGCAACTCTTTCGCCATTTGCGCAATACGAGTTAGATATGGCTAAATATAAAATTGAATACAAGCTCTATCAAGAAGCCCGAGCATCACGTGAACAAGAATTACGTGTCATTGGAATTACATTTATTCAGGCAATTAGACAAGCAACTAGAGAATTAAAGAGCGCTGGACGTGGCGCATCAAGTAAGGCAAGTTTTGCAGCAGCCACTGCTTTGGCTGCTGCCAATCGTGACAAGGCTGTCGCTGAACTCGAACCGCTTATGGATCCACCACAACCTCCAACCAAGCCACCTGGTTACTGGATGAAGGGGAATAAGTCGAAAGGACCTTCTCCTAAGGCGGAGAAGAAGAACTAAGCAGGAAGCAGATAGATCACAGCAGTTACAAGTGCTGCATAGGCAAGGCCTTGCAGAAGAATTTTCAGTGCAGTCTTTCTATCGGCGCGAAGTGCACTCTTATCATGCACGCGTGATAACTGGCCAAGCTTTCCAAAGTTAAAGGTACCCGCGAATCCATAGGCGAGACAGAACTTTTTCCGCGATTGCACCCAACCGATACTTGCCATCATCAATGGGAAAAATAGTGCGAGTCGAGTTCCTCGAGAAGCATCTACAGTAAAGAGAGTAATTGAAGAAGCGATAAAGAGAAGAAGACCAATGACTGCTACAACTCGGCGCTGACGAATTTCACCAGCTCCGATATTGCACGTTCCTGGAACGTATTCAGCGCTCACTTACGCTTCTTTGCTCTCAGCAGAATCAAGTTCATCTTCATCTAACCATGCCTCTGCTGGTTGATCATCTTGACGCTCAACCCAGGAGAGAAATGAAGCAACGCCTTTAAATGCCAATACGACCACTGCGGCCGCGGCGATTAAGCGTCGGATAAGTTTCATAACCTAAATTTACCGCTAATTGGCGAAATTTGTCGCACGAGATGCGCTAAATCGCGGATAACGCCCGTTGAATATCTGCCCACAAATCATCTACATCTTCACACCCTACTGAGAGGCGGATCAGGTTCTCGGGTACCGATGAGCTTTCATTCGGCCACCGGCGTCTACGCTCCCAGAGGGATTCAACTCCACCCAGACTCGTTGCATGGGAAACAATTGATGAGCTATCACATACACGGTCTGCATCTGCAGGACTTCCGACAATTTCGAAAGAGAGCACCGCACCGAATGTCTTCATAAACTTCTTGGCCCGCTCGTGCTGAGAATCTGTTGGTAAACCTGGATAGCGCACCCGCGCAACTTGCGGATGAGCGCTCAGGCGACGGGCTAACTCGAGGGCATTTTCACAGGCTTTATGGAAACGCAGTGGGAAGGTTCGAATACCGCGAAGAGCAAGCCAGGCTTCGAAAGGTCCGGCGATAGACCCCAACAATTGTCGTGCATCTTCTAGCTTGTGAAGAATTTCAGCGTTTTCAGTAGAGAGAGAACCCATAAGAACATCACTATGTCCAGATAAAAACTTAGTGACAGAATTCATGACGATATCAGCGCCCATTGTGAGTGGACGTTGGGTGAGCGCTGTTGCAAATGTGTTATCTACCATCACGAGAATATCTAATGATTTTGCGGCAGAAATCAACTGAGGTAGTTCTGCCACATCAAGACAAGGATTTGTTGGTGATTCAAGCCATAACAAGTCAGCACCTTTGAGTGCGCTCATCACCTGATCGGTCTGTGAAATATCTAGAAAAGTAACGACTAACCGGCCGCTTGCATGGTGTTGCTTAAGGAGAGTCATTACACCGCTATAGCCTTGATGTGATGCAACTACGCGTGCGCCAGGTTCGAGGATTGAAAGCGCTGCAGTGATTGCCGCCATCCCTGATGAAAAGATGAGCGTGCTTCCACCTTCTAGCGCGCCGATAGCAGATTCAGTTGCGCTCCATGTCTGATTTCCAGTCCTGCCATATGCAATCGGACTCCCTGCGCCAAATGTGCTGTTCAACGAGATGCTCTGATTGATTCCGTTCTCAACTTTATCTTCCGGGCGTCCAGCAGTAATCGCTCGGGTGGAAAGTTTTTCGTGCGAGGCGTCGTGACTCATGAGATAAGCCTAATGCAGACTATTGGCGCGAGAGGACTGCCATTGCTGCGTTATATCCTGCAATGCCACTCACCCCGCCACCTCGTCGTGCTCCCGCACCTGCGATGAAAATATGAGGATCATCGGTTTCAGAGCCCCACTGTGGCATTTCTGTCGCCTGATTATCTTCGATAAATGGGAAATCTAAATCGCGATGGAAGATATTTCCTCTAGGAAGTCCGATTGCTTCCTCAAGATCTAGCGGTGATTTAGCTTCCAGAGCCAGCGATCCATCTGAATTGAGAGCAATCACGCTCTCAATTGGCTCCGCCAAATATTCATTGAGGCTAGCAAGAGCAATTGCTACTGCTTGCTCACGCGCGCCTTCTGGATCGCGGTCAAAGAGAGATGCATCTGTATGTAAACCAAAGAGTGTAAGAGTGTGAAAACCTTTTTCGACAAGTTCGGGAGAGAGAATGCTCGAATCCGTCAGTGTGTGACAGTACATCTCTAGCGGTAATCGTGTTGGAATCTCACCGCTCTTAGCAATTCGATAACTCTCGTTCAGGTGAGAATATGACTCGTTAATGTGGAAGGTTCCGGCAAAAGCAATCCTAGGATCTATTCCTGATTTAAGTTGTGGAAGCCGAGTAAGCAACATATTTATCTTTAACTGAGATCCCTGCAACGATGAAGGCGCACTCTTCTGGCGAAGTTTGGCAAGGCTTTGTGGAGCGGCGGCAAAGAGAAGATCAGTCGCCTTAAATACATCTCCATTATCGCAAGTGATCGTTACTTCATCGTCGGTACTTGTTATATGAGTGACTGGAGAATTGAGCTTTATCTCCACGTGAAGTTCACGTGCTACACGTTCAAGTTCAGCAACGAGCGCACCCATTCCTCCGACAGGAACGTTCCACTGTCCAATCCCGTTTCCAATCAGGTGATAGAGGAAGCAAATATTTGCTTGAATTGAATCTGAATCTACAAAGGTACCGATGAGGGCATCGGTGAGCACGACACCTCTAACCACATCATCTCTAAAGCGCGATTCAATTATTTGACCGATAGGACGCTCAATCATGTAATCCCAGACGTCATCCATATCAACAAGTGCGCGCATCTGAGAGCGGGTCAGTAAGGGAGAGAGCATCAACGGTGCAGCTTTAGCCGCGAATTGGGCAATCTCTCCATAAAACTTCTGCCACGCTAAGCCTTCTTCTTCAGAGCCCGTCAATCGAATAAATGACTGCTCTGTCGCTTCATCCCATCGGGAAGAAATTCTTAAGCCATCGTCTACCCCGTTGCGATGATAAGGAGTGTATGAAGAAATTTTGCGGCCCCGTGTATGAAAATTGATTCCTAAATCTGCAACGATCTGATCTGGCAGGAGTGAGACTAAATATGAGTAACGAGAAAGGCGGGCATCAAAATCAGGAAATGCTCGAACACTAGCCGTTGCTCCGCCTAGCTCTGCATTGGCCTCAAGAAGCAGAACACGTTTTCCGCTCTTAGCTAAGTACGAGGCTGCTACCAAACCGTTATGGCCGCCGCCTACAACAATTGCATCAAATATTGCATCAAATATTGCATCATAAACCTTAGCCACGGACGCCCTCAGCAATCTGGGTAATCGCCTTAGTAATAATCTCTGGACTTGTCGCAAAATTTAGGCGAACAAATTGATCCCACTGTGCCCCGTAAATATGGCCAGAGTTGAGCGCAACTTTCGATCGAAGCAGAATCGTTGCACCCGGGTCAACTCCCAGATTCAGGGCCGAAAGATCAAGCCAAGCAAGGTAGGAATGTTGAGGTGGAATGTATTTAACTTCGGGTAAGAGATCACTTAATAATGTGGAGATAAGATGGCGATTCTGATCTAGTTGCTTGATCACTGTATCGAGCCACGGTGTTCCCTCGCTAAAGGCGATGGCAGTTGCAAAGGCTCCAAATATTGAGGCGCGAAAATGTAGAGCTGGCGGTAGTGCATTCAATTTTTCGTGCATCTGATCATTACCTGAAACGATAATCGCGCACTTGAGTCCTGCAATGCTCCATCCTTTGCTGGCGGCAGTTACTACGACAGAGCACTCGGCAGCTTCGCTACCAAGAGTCAGAATTGGAGTAAAGGGGTGTTCTTTATACTCAAGTGGAGAGTGAATCTCATCGCTAATAATGATCACATTATTCTTTCGTGCAAGTTC